>JAYVYS010000257.1:0-6106 GCA_043784005.1 Isosphaeraceae bacterium | reverse complement strand
TTAACCGGCGGAACCTTTGAGTCTTGCTCGCCGCCCACCGGAGTCAGGTCCGGCTCGTCGGGGAAGCCCGGCACTGGAGCCATGACTGCGGGAGGCGTGTTATTCGTGGGACTCGTCCGTGCCGGAGTCGAGAGGACCGAGGATGCGGGTGCCGGTGAGGAAAGCGTCGCGGGAGACGAGCCCAATGGGGGCTCGCTCAGCGGTTCGATCACCGAGGGTTCGATGGTCGTGCTTGATGACGAAGGTGACGACGTGGACGGCACGACGGTCGAGCCGCAATCGCCGCCGGGACAGGGTCGCGCTGGTCCGACATAAACCGGCCGAAGCGACGATCGCCGACTATGACTGCACCCAAAGGCCATGCTCAGGACGAGCGCAGGAAGCAAGAACGCGATCCACCGCGCGGGGCGTACAACGATCGGGGCCAGTAGTGGCTGGGCCATGATGAGACTCCTCTCCTATCTTTCGGGGATACGCCTGACATCGCCTCGGGCGGGTCAGGTTCGGGTCGTGACGGTGATGCTCAAGGGTGCGATTTCAAACGTGACGACCAGGATGCCACCGCAAGCGAGGTGCCGTTCGTCGGGCCGACCATCGCATTGAAAAAAGGGTAATCCCCGGCCTTCGTCTCAAGTCTACACGCCGATTGGCCGACTGACGAAAGCGGGTCGCCATTTTGTAAAAAATTCCCTCAAGAAAGAGGAAAGTCGCGAATCAGGTATGTGGTCAAAGTGACAATTCCGGCTGTAACGAATGGCCGAATTTGAAGGTTGCGGGAGTCGTTTCGATTGAGGCAGGCGGATGAAACGGATTCGAGAACCGAAGTTCGTTCGACAAGATTCGAGCCAACTCGAGGTCAGGCGATAACGAGATGAAATGACGGGGCCGGCTAACGGCGGCAGTGCAGATCAGGCGCAAATCGATCCTTCTATTGGAAAGGCCTCGTCACTCTCGTAGTGTCGGCTGTGACGGTGGGATTTTTTCGGCGGACCGTGGAATCGGCCCGATCGGCGTGGGTCTCCAGACCTTGTCGCTTCGAACACGACGGGGTCTGGAGACCCACGCCGGTCCTAGTCTGAGTGTGTTGCAAGGTAATTCGACTCAGTCCGCGCCACACTCTCCGCGCTTCATCGCTCTTCCGCCGCTAGCGACCGGCAAGCCATTTCGGTATCATTTATCGATCGCAACCCCCGTGCGGAGCAGCCCTCGAACCCGCGGAGGGCTTTTTTTGTCTGTCGAAATGATCCGGGCGGGTTGACCTTTTCTCTCACAAAGGCCCCGATATCCGGGTCGCGGAGCGCCTTTCATGCCGTCGTATCATCCGCAGCGCATCGAGCCGAAGTGGCAGGCCTACTGGGAGTCGAACAAGACTTTCCGGACCGAGGATCTTGTACTCGATAAGCCCAAGCTTTACGTCCTCGACATGTTCCCTTACCCCAGCGGCGCGGGCCTGCACGTCGGCCATCCCGAAGGCTACACTGCCACCGATATCGTCTGCCGCTACAAGCGGATGCGAGGCTTCAATGTCTTGCACCCTATGGGCTGGGATGCCTTCGGTCTGCCTGCCGAACAGTACGCGATTCAGACCGGCACGCATCCGAGTGTGACTACCCAGACTAATATCAATAACTTCCGTCGACAGATCAAAGCGCTGGGGTTCTCTTACGACTGGGAACGTGAGGTCGATACCACCGACCCGAGCTACTACAAATGGACCCAATGGATCTTTCTCGAACTCTTCGACACCTGGTACGACCCTGATTTCGTGTGGACCGACTCGCAGAGCAACCTGCTGAAGGGCAAAGGACGCCCGATCGCCGAATTGCCGATCCCGGAAAGAATGTCTGATCCGGAAGCCTATCGCGACTCCAAACGCCTGGCCTATCGTGCTGTGGTGCCGGTGAATTGGTGCCCCGAACTTGGGACCGTGCTGGCCAATGAAGAGGTCATTGATGGCAAAAGCGAGCGCGGAGGACACCCCGTTGTTCGCTTCCCTTTGCGGCAATGGATGCTCCGGATCACGGCCTACGCCGAGCGGTTAGTTGATGACCTCGAAGGCCTGGACTGGTCGCGCGCCATCAAAGACATGCAGCGCAACTGGGTCGGTCGCAGCGAAGGTGCCGAGGTGGATTTCGTCATCGACGACGGCAAGCCCGTCGATGCCGGATCACTTGCTTGGTCGGAAATTCCCGATCCGAATGCGATCCGCGTTTTCACCACGCGGCCGGATACGTTGTTCGGGGCAACCTATATGGTTCTTTCCCCGGAGCACTCGCTCGTCGAACTCTTGACAACCCCCGACCAGCGCGAGCTCGTGAATTCCTATCGCGAGGTCGCCTCGAGAAAAAGTGATCTCGACCGTACCGATCTGTCCAAGACCAAGACAGGCGTCTTCACGGGCGGGTATGCGTTCAATCCTGTGAACGGAAACAGAGTTCCCATCTGGATCGCGGATTACGTCCTGACCGGTTACGGAACCGGCGCGATCATGGCCGTGCCCGGTCACGATGAACGCGACTTCGCATTCGCCAAGACCTTTGATCTGCCGATTGCGCGAGTCGTCGGGAAAACGCTGGAGGATGCGAATCAGCCTCTTGAGATAGCGGAGCCCGATTACGGCGTCGCCGTGAATTCGGCAAACGACATGATAAGTCTCGACGGCCTCTCCACCGCCGAGGCCAAGCTTGTGATCACCGACTGGCTAGCTTCGCGCGGAATGGGCAAGAAGACCATCCATTACAAGCTCCGCGACTGGTTGTTCAGCCGCCAGCGCTACTGGGGAGAGCCGTTCCCGATCCTGCTCGATCAGAATGACCGCGCGCACTCCGTCCCTCAAAACGAACTTCCTGTCCTGCTTCCGGAACTGGCCGATTTCCGCCCCTCAGGCAAGCCTGAGCCGCCACTGGGCAAGGCAACGGACTGGGTCAAGTATTCTGAGGCTTATCAGCGCGAGACGAATACGATGCCCCAGTGGGCCGGATCTTGTTGGTACTACCTTCGCTACCTTGACCCCAAGAATACCGAGCGCCCGTGGGACGCCGAAAAAGAGCGCTACTGGATGCCGGTCGACCTCTATGTCGGCGGGGCCGAGCACGCGGTGCTACACCTGCTTTACAGCCGATTCTGGCATAAAGTGCTTTTCGATCGCGGGCACGTCAGCACGGTCGAGCCGTTTCAGAAACTGGTCAATCAGGGGATGATCCTGGGAGAAGTCGAGTACAACGGCTATCAAAACGCCGAGGGGCATTGGGTCACTCCAGGAGAAGACACGAAGCCGGTGAAGCTGGCGGAAAGTGACGTTGTCAAGAAGGGTGAAGGCTTCTTCCTGGCCTCCAACCCGACTGTGCGTGTCAACGCCCGCGCTCATAAAATGTCCAAGAGCCGCGGGAATGTCATCACGCCCGATGAAGTCGTCAACGAGTATGGGGCGGATAGTCTTCGACTCTATGAAATGTTTATGGGTCCGCTTGAGGCCGTCAAGCCTTGGAGTATGCAAGGGGTCGAGGGGGTTTACAGGTTCCTGGCGCGCGTATGGCGATTAATCGTTGATGACCAGGCGGAAACGGTGTCGCTCGACTCCAAGGTTCTGGATGTGCCGCTCACCAAGGACCAAGCCAAGATCGTCGCCCGGACGGTGGCAAGTGTTACCGACGACCTGGATCGGCTGAGCTTCAACACATCCATTAGCCGCTTGATGGAGTTCACCAACGTTTTCACGGGAATGGCAGTCCGGCCGAAAAGGGCGATGGAGACGTTGACCCTGCTTTTGGCTCCTTTGGCCCCTCACGTCGCGGAAGAACTCTGGCAACTGCTGGGTCATGGACAATCACTTGCTTATGAACCCTGGCCCACGTTCGACCCCGCCTTGCTGAAGGACGACGAGATCGAGGTTCCCGTTCAGGTCAACGGAAAGCTTCGAGGCCGCGTGACCGTTCCCGCCAATGCCGACCGCGACGCTCTTGAAGCCGCCGCGCGTGCGGACGAAAAAGTCGCGGCGATGCTCGCGGACAAAGAGGTCAAGAAGGTGGTCGTCGTGCCGGGCAAGCTCGTCAATTTCGTCGTCGCCGGGGGCGGGTGACGACCTTCGTGATTGAATCATCTGTTCAGCAATACGAAATAGGGAATGATTGCGAATGGCTCGCTCGCGTTACATCGTCGGAATCGACCTGGGGACAACGAATTGCGCGGTCGCGTACGTCGACACCAAAGGACGCGAGCGACCGACCGCCGACATCCGCCTCTTCGACATCCCCCAACTTGTCGCGCCCGGAGAGACTCAACCTCGGGCCATGCTGCCGTCGTTCCTTTATTTGCCCGGAGCGCACGAGCTCCCTCCCGAGGCTGGCCTTCTCCCCTGGAATGAGAGCCACGATCGGATCGTGGGTGAGTTCGCGCGAGGGCAAGGGGCCAAAGTCCCCGGCCACCTCGTCTCAAGCGCCAAAAGTTGGCTTTGTCATGCCGGGGTCGATCGCGAAGCCGAAATTCTCCCATGGGGGGCACCCTCCGGGGCTCGGAAAATCTCCCCCGTAGAGGCCTCGGCTGAATATTTGCGGCACATTCGGGATGTTTGGAATTTTGAGGTTGCCAAGGAAGACGCCACAAAGCGACTCGAAGCGCAAGAGGTGATACTTACCGTTCCCGCCTCCTTCGACGAGGCGGCGCGGGAGTTGACTGTCCTGGCCGCGAAACGCGCGGGGCTCGAACACCTGACGTTGCTGGAGGAGCCGCAAGCCGCGTTTTATTGCTGGATCGTTTCCCACCAGGAAGGCTGGCAAAAGGAGGTTCGCGCGGGCGAGTTGATTCTCGTCTGCGACATCGGCGGCGGCACGACCGACTTCAGCTTGATCACAGTCGTGGAAACGCCGACGGGTCCGGGGTTTCGAAGGGTGGCCGTCGGTGACCATCTGATGCTCGGCGGCGACAATATCGACCTGGCGCTTGCCCACAAAGTCGAGGCGAAACTTGGCGGCCCTCGGCTCGATGCCGAGCAATGGAGCGCCTTGCGCTTTGCCTGTCGCACGGCGAAGGAACAGCTTTTAGGAGACAGCCCACCTGAGCGGTGGCCGGTCACGATCGCCGGGCGCGGGTCGCGGATTATCGGCGGGAGCATCCAATCGGAATTGACCCAAACTGAGGTCGCGGAGGTGGTGATCGACGGGTTTTTTCCGTTAGTTTCTCGCGTGGAGGAGCCGGGTAAAGGGGGCAAGGTCGGACTCCAGGAGTTTGGCCTGCCGTTCGTTTCCGACCCCGCGATCCCCAAGCATCTCTCGGCTTTCTTGCGTCGCCACCGGACAGAGGCCGTTACCCCCCAAGGCTTGACGCCCGACGACCGGCCCGCGCGACCCGATGCGATCCTTTTCAACGGTGGCGCGTTGACCCCGGCGATCGTCCGCGACCGGATTGTGAACGTAATCGCGTCGTGGTTCCCCGACGATCCCGGCGATTCTTATGCTCCTCGCGTCTTGACCAACACGTCTCTCGACCTGGCCGTGGCCATCGGCGCGGCGTATTACGGAGTCGTGCGCCGAGGCGGAGGTATCCGCATCGGCGGCGGGACGGCACGCTCTTACTATATCGGGTTTCAGGCCGAAAAAGCGGACACCCCGTGGCTCTGCGTGGTTCCGCGCGACGCTCAAGAAGGGGACGAAATCCAGATCGATCACCGCGATTTTGATCTCCTGATGGGACAGCCGGTAGTCTTCCCGCTCGCGAGTAGCTCGGTCCGCGCCGACGACAAGCCTGGCGACCTCGTCGCGGCAAACCCGGATTCCATTCGCGAGCTTCCTCCTCTTCAATCGTTGATGCGAGTCGGCCGCAAGGCCAAGGCCGAACGCGTGCCCGTGCGTTTGGCCGCGCGGGTCACGGAAGTCGGCACGGTCGAACTCTGGTGTCAGAGCCGTACCGATGATCGCCGTTGGCGGCTTCAAATCCAGTTGCGAGGCCCTGGCGCAAACGGTCCTCGCGGGCCGGTGACGACCGAAGAAACCGACCGGGTCGTGATCGAACAGTCCGAGATCGACACCGCGCTGGAAGCCGTTCGCACGGCGTTCGGTTCGGGTCAAACGTCTGAGGAAAACAGCCCGGCGCGTTTGATCAAGCGATTGGA
>JAYVYS010000256.1:0-4063 GCA_043784005.1 Isosphaeraceae bacterium | reverse complement strand
CGCGCCTCGATCGCCGAGGCGGCGCGGGACCTGCGGGTGCGTGACGAAGTGCTCCGCGGCTTTCCCGAGGTCTGGCAGGTGGTCGGCAAGGCGGGCCGGGCCGAGACGCCCACCGACGCGGCTCCTCTCGACATGATCGAGACGGTCATCAACCTGCGCGACCATGAGGTCTGGCCGAAGCGGAAACTCAAGTTCGAGGACGCCGTGGCCCAGACGCGGGTCGTGCTCGATGCGATGCTGGCGAAAGGCTTGCTCCAGCCGCCAGCCTCGCCCGGCGATCGTGAAGCGCTGGTCAGTGAAGTCGCGATGAACGTCGCGAGCAAGATCGACGAGACGCTTCGCGATCTGGCGGTGCGACGGTTGACGGAGTTCCGCTCGGAGTTGGGTCGCGCCCTGATCGGCGAGGCGATCGATACCCTGCTCGGACGGGTCCGACGCGCCGCGGTCGCGCGCAAGCTGACAGCCGAGGAGCGCGCGTCGCTTATGGAATCTCTGGCGAACCCCTACGGTGATCGGCTCGCCGTGCATGTCCTACCCGACGACGTGAGCAGCTTGGTCCGTGACGCCGCGCGCCGGCTGGTGGACCTGGGGGTGCTACGTGACCGCCCCGACCTGCTCTCTCCGGCCCCGAACGTTTTGGAACAGGCCGCCGAAGCGGCGGGCGATCTGCTCGGCTTCGTCAAGCCAACCCTCTTCACACGGCTTGCCGACTACCTGATTAAGGCGCATGAGCGCAGGCTCACCGAGCGGGTGAAGTCGCTGAACTGGGAAATCTTCGATCGAACCGTCGGCACCACGAACTGGGTCGCGATCGATGAGTTGTCGAAGCTGGGACGCGACCGAAAGCTCACCACGCACGACGCGGCACCCGAAGACTTGAAATCGCTTCGCGCGGCGCTGGAAAAGCCGTTTTACGACCGGCTCCTGCTCTGGAAGAAGACGAAGACGGATTTAATCGAAGAGATGAGCACTGCTTTGCAGATGCCCGGCTGGGGCAACAGCTTCACGCAGCCGATCGCCAACCGCATCGAGATGCTTTCGACAGGCGTGCGGCTGCCGGTGGCCGTGAAGGTCTTCGGCTCCAACCTCGACGAGATCCAGCGCGTGAGCCAAGAGATCGCCGGAGTCCTTCGCGGTGTCCGCGGCGCGGCCGATGTCTTCCCCGACCAGGTCACGGGCAAAGGGTACGTCGAGATCAAGATCGACCGCAAGAAAGCGGCCCGATACGGCATCAACGTCGGTGACATTCAAGATGTCGTCGAGGTGGCGATGGGGGGCCGACCGCTGACGATGACCGTCGAAGGCCGTGAGCGCTACCCGGTGCGGGTCCGCTACGCCCGCGAGTATCGCGACGACGTCGAGGCGCTCAAGGGCATTCTCGTCTCCGCACGCGGAATGGGTGCCGACGCCGGAGCCGGCGGGATGGGCGGCGCTGGAATGGGCGGCGGGATGGGGGCGGCCACCACGGGCCCTTCTCCCGTCCAGGCCAAGCCGGTCCAGATCCCTCTGGCCGCTCTCGCCGACATCAAAGTGGTGGAGGGGCCTTCGATGATCAAAAGTGAGAACGGATTGCTCCGCGCTTATATTCAACTCCGCGTCCGCGACCGCGACGAGGTCGGCTTTGTTGAGGAGGCGCAGCGGGTCGTCGCCGACAAAGTGCTCAAGACGTTGCCGCCCGGGATGTACCTCGAATGGACGGGCACGTTCGAGCACCAGGTCCGCGCCCAGAAGACGCTCCGAGTGGTCTTCCCCGCAGTCATCGCCGTGATCGTGCTGCTGCTTTACCTGACGCACAAGAGTTGGATCGACGCGATGTTGATGATGACCAGCGTGCTAGGTGCGCTCGCTGGCGGGGCGATCTTCCAATGGCTGTTCCACTTCCCGTTCAGCGTGGCGGTGCAAGTCGGCTACATCGCCTGCTTCGGCATGGCGGTGGAGACGGGGATCGTGATGCTCGTTTACCTCCGCGAAGCGATCGATGAGCGCGGAGGCCTGGAGCGGATCGGCTCGATCGCCGAACTACGTCAGGCCATTCTCGAAGGGGCCGTCCACCGCCTGCGGCCAAAGCTTTTGACCGAAGGCGCGGCCATCATTTCGATCGCCCCGATGCTCTGGGCCACCGGAGTCGGGGCCGAGGTCATCCGGCCAATGGCCGCGCCGGTGCTCGGAGGCCTGCTGATCGCCGACGAGGTGATCGACGTGTTCTTGCCGGTGCTCTACTTCGCGGTCAAGAAGCGGGAATGGCGGAAGATCCACCGTCTCGGACCGTTCGCGACACATCGCCGCGTTTTGGAACGTCCGGAGGTTCCGGTCGCGGCCTCGTGAGTCACGCCCCGAGGACCATCCTCATCCTGATCATCCCGCGACCGATGATCCACACAGCGTACCCTCCAAAAAAAAGGGCTGTGGCGATCAACACGTGCCACGTCTTCCGTCGAAACAAGCGACACGCGGTTTTTTAGAACGAATGCCGAGAGGACGTCGACCTTAAGCTTCACCAATTGGGGCGTTTTCGTTGCGTCAGGTCGTCATTCGATCCGATTGGATCAAGATCCCCCTTGCGTGAGGGCAAGGATGTGGGTGATCATCCTTTCGCATCCGGAGTCTCTATCGCGGCTAAGGATACGATTCCCACCAACGAGGAAGGCAAACACATGATGAACGGAATGACGCGCTTCAGTCTGGCGGTAGCGGTGCTCGGTGTGGCGGTCGGGGCGGCGTCTCCAGCACGGGCGGGTGTTCTCGTCACGTTCGAGGGCTCTCCCAACACGATCTACAACGCCCCGATCACGCGCTCGGGCTTCGTCTTCGCCAATCCCACAGGCCAAGAGCAACACTTCCACGAAATCGACAGCACGCAATTCAACCTTACGAGTAACGGGACCGGCGTCCTCCTGAACGACCGGCCCACTCAGAATTTCGTCGTGGCCGCGGACGCATCCGTCTTCACGCTTGGCAGTGTGGACGTGGCGACGGCCGCCAACAACAATCCGGCGGTTGGGCTGACGATCGCCGGTTTTCTGAATAACGTGGCGACCAATACCATCACGATCGCGGCCTTGGGGTCGGGATTTACGACGGTGAACGGAACGCCGCTGGGCAACGTCGATAGAGTGGTCTTCACTGGTGTCGGTGGGCAAGGCGGCTTCGAGCTCGACAATGTCGCCCTGAACGGGGCGATCACTGGCCCCTCCCCGGTCCCCGAGCCCGCGACCTTCGGCATGGCGGCCATCGCCGGGATTGCGGGCCTGGTCGCGTATCGCCGACGCAAGCGGACTGCCTGAAGTTACCGCTGACATGACCTGAACTGCGGTCATCCCTGCCCCGTGCCCTCATTTCAAACGAGGTCGCGGGGCGTTGCCTTGCCCTCGTGTCGACCGAACCCCGTCGAACGGGAAGGCGTTTGCCGAGACTGTCCCCGTGAACGTGACCTTGATCGATTTGCCGGAGAGGACCGCCGGCAACTTCACGGTGATCGTGTTGGTTAAAACGTCGAATAGCGGGGCCGGGAACCTTGTAACTTTGGTGCCGACAGGTCCGATCGGGCAATCCCCGGTTTTCGATATCGGTTCGAAGGGACGGTCCGGTCACTGAAAACGCATTTGTTGTTTGAGCGTTCCACTCTGTGCGAACGGAACGACCATTCTCAAGTTGACGGCAGAAGATTTCACACTGATGCGATTAATCGTGCTGCTCGTCTGTTCCATGCTACTCCAGGCCCCGGCCAGCGGGACAATCGCCGAGGTGACGCCGAAGCCCGCTTTGACGAAGGTCCACAAGATCGCGATCGGCGGCGAAGGGGGCTGGGACTACCTCTCGGTAGACTCCGACGCGCGTGTATAGACCCGACACATGGGTTACAAACGGCCCTACGACTTGAGTCGCACGGGTCAGTACGATCCGTGGCCCTCGGTTGCCACATCCGGGGCGCCGACCCTGAATCCGCTACGGGCCATCTCGAATGGAAAGCCGCGATCGCGCCCTGACCGGAAAATGATGCCCGGGGCGAGGCGCGTAGAGCGACGTGAGCGTGTCGGTGATACAACTAACGACGACTCGACGC
>JAYVYS010000255.1:0-12872 GCA_043784005.1 Isosphaeraceae bacterium | reverse complement strand
AACGTCGATATAGGGAGATCCTGAGCGTCTCCAGTCTTCCTCCCTGCGGGGGCCATCGAGACAGGCCACGCGGATTTCCGCATCGAACCCGTCTCTGACGACAAAGCCGCAGCGACCTTGGCCGCCGTTGACTCCGTCGATCAAGGCGCTAATGAGTCGCTCCAAGCCGGTCGTCGAGCCAAAAATCTCGACGGCATCGGATGGAAATCGCTGCCCGTGAACGTGCAGAATCGGCGGTTCTTGCCGGTGTTTGGACACGGTAAGTCCTCCGGAATGTGGGTGTGAGGTTTCGAACCATTGGGAAGAATTGGCGGCGGTGAGGATGGCTCCCCACGCGATGAAACTGATTCTATCCCGCATTCTCCGCGATCAATGTCGCGACGCGAAAAACGAACGACTCGCGCTGACGCGAAGCCACACGCAAGCACTCGCGCTTCAAAATTACTTTGGCTCAACCCATGAAAATGAACCGCCGCCGGGTGGGTAACGGGTTGTCGAGCGAGCGCGGTCGATCTTTAATAGGGGGGGTGTTCCGGCGTCGACGTGACGACCTCCTCGGCCTGTGACCGCGGGCCTTCGCGTGAGTCGGTGATTTCCGCCATTCCCGGGTGAGCCACCATGAAACGTTTCTCGATGATGACCGGCTCTCTTTTGATCCTGATCGGAGTGGCTGTCGCGGCTGCCCAGTCTCCGGCTCCGGTACCCGCTGGAGCCGCTGATCGCCCCGGGGATCGCGCTGCGATCCTCGCGAACGACTCGACGTTTACAAAAGCCTTCAACGCGGGCGACGCGGCCGCCCTGGCGGCCACGTTCACCGAGGACGCGGAGGTTGTCGACGAGGAGAACTTGACGCTGGAAGGTCACGCCGCGATCGTGGAACGCTTCGCCGCCTATTTCACCGCGACCCCCGGTGCGAAGATCTCTCTCACCAACGACTCCGTGAAGTTTCTCGGCGCGGAGTCCGCCCTGGTTCGCGGACGTGCCAAGGTGGTGCTTCCCGAGGGGGGTGATGCCGAGACAACACGATACACGGTGATTTTCGTCAAGCGCGATGGCAAATGGCTTCAGGCCAGCAGTCGCGACGAGCGTGATGAGCCCGTCGCCGCCGAGGAACGCCTCAAAGTCCTTAATTGGCTGGTTGGCGAATGGGTCAGCGAGAGCGATGATTCTTTAGTGTCCTGGTCCTGCGACTGGTCCGACAACAAGAGTTTCCTGCTTCTCTCCTTCACCGTCCATCTTGCGGGCAAGCCGGCGATGACGGGGACGCAGCGTATCGGATGGGACCCGTTGCACCGCCAGTTTCGCTCTTGGGTATTCGACTCCGAGGGGGGTTACGGAGACGGTCACTGGTCCAACGAGGGAGCGCGCTGGCTTATCAAGGCAAGCGGAGTCCGGCACGATGGCCATCCGGCGTCCGTTACACAAGTTCTCACTCGAATGAACAAAGACATGATCCGCTGGACCTCGGTGGATCGCACCGTCGCGGGGAAGATCGTCCCGGACGTTGTTGAATTTACGATGGTGCGCAGGCCTCCGAATCCCTCGACACGCACGAAGAAGTAAACTCGCCTCGGCGTCCCAGAGACACGTCTCGAATCCATCGCAACATCCATTGAAGAGAGCGGCATCCCGATGGCAATCACAATGAAACGCACGCTGGTGGCGAGCCTGGTTGTTCTGATTGCGAGCCCTGGCGGTGACGCCTTCGCCGGTCGTGGCGGCGGCGGCGGAGGTCGTGCCGGTAGTGGTGGTGGAGGTCGTGCCGGTGGTGGTGGCGGAGGTTTTAGCGGCGGCGGAATGTCTCGGCCCGCGGCGGGTCACAATCCCGGCTTCAGCTCCCCGCGTCCGAGCATGCCGAGCGCAGGCGGAGGCATGTCCCGACCCGCCCAGAACTTCAATCCTGGTACGGCGGGCGGAAACATCAGTCGTCCCAGTCTCGGAGCCAACACGCCCGGGGCTCGTCCCCAGATACCAACGACGCTGCCAAGCCGCCCTCCGGTCGGAAATATCGGGAACAGGCCCGGTGGCGGCGGTAACAACATCGCTAATCGACCCGGCGGTGGCGCCAATACGGTCGTGAACCGACCGGGCGCTGGTGGGAGTAACGTTCTCAATCGGCCAGGTGGCGGCAATACGGTCGTGAACCGGCCGAACTTCGGGGGCAACACGATCAACAATGTGAATATCAATAATATTCATAATAACAACTTCAACGGCAATAACTGGCCCGGGCGATATCCGTACAACAGTTATCATCAAAACTGGGTTCATGGATCGTGGAATTACCACTATCCGAACTACAACTGGGGATATTTCGGAGGAGGATTCGCGGCGGGCATGGCGACATGGGCGCTGGCATCTTCGCTCACAAGTTGGGGCTATTCGAGCTACTACAACCCATACTACGCGCCCTCGACGGTCGTGATCCAGCAGCCGGTGATTGTGGGACAGCCGTTGGCCGCGCAATCGGTCTATGACTACTCCCAGCCGATCAACACGGTGAGCGCGGCTCCCGAGCCGACGGCCGCCGAGAATGCGGTAGCCGTGTTTGACCAGGCTCGCGAGGCGTTCAAGGCCGGAGATTATGCGACCGCGCTTCAGCAGACCCAGACCGCTCTGGCGCAAATGCCGAACGACCCGACGCTGCATGAGTTTCGTGCGCTGATTCTGTTCGCGCAGAACCAATACGACGGGGCCGCCGCCGGTCTCTATGCCGTCCTCACCGCGGGTCCGGGCTGGGACTGGACGACCATGGTCGGCCTCTACCCCAATGTGGAGGTCTACACCGCCCAGCTTCGCGCGCTCGAAGATTTCACCGTTGCGAACCCGACCTCGGCCCCTTCAAAGTTCGTGCTCGCGTATCATTATCTGACCCAGGGTTTTCCCGACAATGCGGCGGCCCAGCTTCGCGAAGTGGTGAAGCTCCAACCCGGCGACAAGCTCTCCGCGAAACTTCTTGCCGGCCTCGATGCGAAGGGGAGCACAAGCACTCCCGTGGCTGCGAACGCTCCCACGGATGTTCCCCCGGCCGATCCGACCCCGGCCCTCCCCGCTATTAGCCCGGCCGTCCCTGTTGCCATACCTGCGTCGACGCTCTCCACCGAAACCCTGGTGGGTATCTGGGTGGCCAATCCTTCACAGAACACGACCATCACATTGACTGTGGCCGCGGATCACAAGTTTTCATGGGTCGTGGGTGAACAGTCGGGCAAGCGATCGCTTGCCGGCATCTCGACTTTAGGGAATGACACGCTGACACTCGCGCCAGAATCGGGTGATGCGCTCGTGGGCAAAGTCGCCTGGCGCGATGCGAACGGGTTCACCTTCCAGGCGGGAGGCGGCGGGCCAAACGACCCTGGTCTTGCGTTCAGAAAATCCACGAACTGACGCGATATAGGAGCGATCGCGAATGATCTTACTGATACTTCTGTTCGCCCTTGCCGCCCGTACCGATACACCTGCAGGATGTCGCGTCGAGCTAGAAGGGCTCGACGCGACCCTGTTCGTTCCCGAAGGCTACGAGGTGAACTCGAGTGGTGTCGTCGATATCCTCATGCATCTGCACGGGTCGACTTCCGTGATCGAACCGGCGATTAAGGATTCCGGCCTGAATTCGGTGCTCATCGCCTTCAATCGCAAAGGGCTATCGAAGGTCTACGCCGAGCCTTTTACCGACCCGGCCCTTTTCAACACGCTTCTCAACTCCGCGATTTCCACCCTCAAAGCCCAGAAAATCATGGAGAATCCGAAACTCGGCCGTGTGGTCATCAGCTCTTTCAGCGCGGGGTTTGGGGGCGTTCGCGCGATGATTAAGGTTCCTGCAACGTTCGCGAGAATCGACGGCCTGATCATGGCGGACTCGATTTATTGTGGATACACGGGCGATCCCGCGAACCACACGGTTGATCCCGCATTGATGGGAGGCTTTCGACGATTCGCCATTGAGGCTGCCGAAGGTCGCAAGACGTTTTTGCTGACCCATTCCGCACAGGTCCCCGAAGGCTATGCAAGCACGACCGAGACTGCCAACTTCTTGATCCAAGCATTGGGTTCCGGAACAATCGACAAGCTGCAAGATTGGGGTCCCGGTCTGACCCAAACGCGGGATTTTAAAAAAGGCAAGTTCAGCGTCCTCGGTTTCTCCGGCAAGGAAGCCGCGGATCACATGGCCCACCTGCGCCGGATTGGTCCATTCTGGAAACGGTATTGCGACATTAGCGATCGGCGCGGCTCTTCGACCCCGCCGTCCCCGTGAGTGGCTCAAGGCGCGGATGGGTCGGAGACTCTCGCCGATCAGAGGTATGGAACCTCGTGGCACGCCGGACCCATCATTTTAACCTCGTCGGTCGATCACCGGACGACTTCCTCGAATCCCACCTTAAGCACGAGACCCTTCTTATGACACGCGACCGATCTCTCGGCAGTCGGAATCGGCGAGAATTTCTCTGGACGGCCGGGCTCGGCATGTCGGCAGCCTCGTGGGGGAACGTCGCACGCGCGGCGGATGAACCCGCTCCGATCAAGGTTGCCGCGATCCTCACGGAGTTCTCCTACCGCAGCCATGCTCATGTGATCCTCGAAAATTTCCTTGAACCTTATTTGTTCAACGGCAAGAAGACGGTTTCGGGGACGAAGGTGGTCGCCCTGTATGTCGACCAGTTCCCCAAGGATGAGATGGCGCGCGCCGTCGCCAAGGATTATGGGATCACGATCTACCCCACGATCGCCGGTGCACTCTGCCAAGGGGGCAAAACGCTGGCCGTCGATGCTGTGCTCTCGATTGGCGAGCATGGAAACTACCCTACCAACGCCAAAGGCCAGCGTGAGTATCCTCGAAAACGGTTCTTTGACGAGATCGTCGCGGTTTACGACAAGAGCCGGAAAGTCGCGCCGATCTTTAATGACAAACATCTGTCGTATCGGTGGGACTGGGCCAAGGAGATGGTTGACTCCGCGAGGGACCGCAAGATCCCTTTCATGGCCGGAAGCTCGGTGCCGCTCGCGGAGCGTAGGCCGATGATGGAGCTGGAGCCGAATACCGAGTTGATGAGCGCGGTTTCCATTCACGGCGGCGGGATGGAGTCTTACGACTTCCACGGCCTGGAGGTTTTGCAGTCGGTGATCGAATCGCGTAAAGGCGGAGCCAGAGGCATTTCGTCCGTGCAATTCCTTGAAGGAGACGCCCTCTGGGATGCCGCCGAGGCAGGCCTTTGGATTCCCAAGCTCGCCGACGCCGCGATGGCCGCCGAGATCGGGCCGGGGAAGCCGACGTTGCGAGAACTCGTCAAAACAGCGCCGTTCAACGGGCAGAAGCCGCACGGGTTGATTCTGACGTACAAGGATGGATTCCGAGGGACCGTACTCCGGGTCGGATCGTCGGGCACGCGATGGAACTTCGCATGCATCGCGGTGGGTGAAGCCGAGCCCCGAGCGACAAGTTTTCACGTCGGACCATGGGACAATCGCAACCTCTTTAAGGCCTTGTCGCACGCCATCCAGACATTTTTCCGCGAAAAGCTCGCCCCCTATCCTGTCGAACGAACGTTATTGACCACAGGCGCACTCGACGCGGCAATGGAATCTCATCTCGCGGGCGGCAAGCTGATCCAGACGCCTTACCTCGAGTTCGCCTACACCCCCACCGACTACCGCGCGATGCGGGAGATGGGAGCGACCTGGAAGATCATCACCCCGGAGACCCCTCAGCCCAAAGGGATCGATAAATATGTCGGGTGATTTCAATCAAAAAAACGACTGAGAACACACGGGGCAACGAAGTATCTTAAGGTCGGCAATGAGGACCGTGAGTTTTTAGAGGTCCCGTCGCCGGTCGCGATCGGCGCGGGTCTCCGACTCCGCCGTACCTTGTGATTAGCGCCTTGAACCCTTTGTTTTATAGGGTCCGCTGTGCGAACCATCCGTCGCGGGGCCATCGGATTATAGACGGCCCGCATCGCGGACCTTGAAAATTATACTGCAAAACGAGAGGCGTAAAACTCATATTTACACATGGAGCAATAAGATGAATCTTTATTCCCCCCCCTCCGCCGATCTGAGTGAGAACAAGAAGAGTGATCACCCTATAAGTTGGTCATCTATATTAATACGTAGATTCGGGCTGTTGCATGGGGGGCTCACTCTGATGCTCTCGATCGTGACCGTGACTTTGCTTCGCCAGGGTCTTTTGAGATTAGCGTCGCTAAACAACGAAGCGCTTTTGAAGACACTTGCCAGTCCGGACCTTTACGCCCGAAGCCAAAAGGTCGCCGCGGCGCTCGACCTGTCGATGGGTTCGGTGTCACTGGCTATGGTCGCGGTTGGGTTCGTGCTGGTAACGGGGCTGTGGCGACTTCGCCTCTGGTCACGACGACTGGCGATCGTTCAGGTTGTACTCCTCGGATTCATCGTTAGTTTACCCGCGATGGGATTTCATAAAAGAAGTCCTTTAATCGATATTCTTCCGTTCTTGACGCCTGTCCTCGTCCTGGGCTCATTGTCGCTCCTACTCTGGTTGCCGTCGATTTCAATCGGCTTTTCGCCGGTCGCTTATAGAACCCCCGATTCGACTCTCCGCAGGGGTAAGCTTAACCGCCCGGGGTAAGGTAGTCGGGGTCGCGACCCGGCATTCAATCGCGCTGGGTCGCGACCCGGCCTACAACCGGCGGCAAATTGTTCCAAAGTCTTTCCCAACCAAAGGACCGATCGATGCACTTCGCGAAGTCGCGGTGGGCGGGGTTTCTCGGGGCCTTTCTGATCTCCACGACGCTCGCCGCGGCCGAGATCCCCGTCGACCTCTCGGGCTTTCGCGCCTCGAATGAAACGGGCCACGATCGCACGGCGGTGGCTGTGCTTCATCAGGGGGATCAGCTTCACGTCTCCTGGCCGATCGCGGCGAACACGCTCGGGCGGCTCTCGTTCGACCTCCGTCCCGGTGAACCGCTTTTGAAGACCATCGGCGAGATCGCGGGGTTTCCGACAGGACCTGTGAAAACAATCATGAGCGATCTGGACCCGGTCTTCTTCGTCACGGTCGGCTCACGAGAGAATCCACCCGACAGGCCACCGGGGATGAGCATTTTCAACGTCTTTTTCGACTCTCCCGCAAAGCGCCCCTACCAAAACTATCCGAGCAAGCTCGACCTTCATTCCGTTCGCGTCACCGGCGGTCCAGACCGCGCCACGATCGCGTTCGGAAACCTGACGGCGGGGCCGTTCTCGGGAGAGCTTCGGTTCACGGTTTATTCGGAAACACGGCTCTTTCGTGTCGAAGCCGCGATGAGCACCAAGCAGGAGAACCGCGCGTTTCTCTACGACGCCGGGCTCGTGACCCGTTCGGAAAACTGGAAACGTCTCGCCTGGTACGACACCGAGGGCAAGATTCACCAAGACCCTCTTTCGACGGATTCGCGCGATACGCCACGCGCCGTGAGGCATCGCGCGATCGCCGTCGAAGGGCCTGGCGGGTCGGTGGCTTGTTTTCCGCCGCCTCACCAGTTTTTCTTCCCTCGCGACATCACCGACAATCAGAAGACCGTGTGGTCGGGTAAAGGGCATCGCGGGTCGGAAGAACGCCTTGGTTTTGGAATCCGACAGACGGAGACCGGGGGCGGCAATTACGTCCCCTGGTTCAATGCCCCTCCCAATACAGAGCAGCACATGAGTGCGTTTTTCTTGATCACTCACGGGTCGGGAGGCGAGGCTCTGACCGAGGTGCTTCGATACACCAACAACGACCGCTATCGAGAGATTCCCGGCCACGTTACGTTCACAAGCCACTGGCACATGGCGATTACCATGGCCGCGATCAAGGAGAAGGCGGAAAGCAAATCTCGCACCGCGCCCGATTTCGTGGCAATGTTCAAAGACATGAATGTCCGTGCTGTCCACCTCGCCGAGTTTCATGGCGACGGCCATCCCGGCGATCCCGGCCCGCTACGCCTTCCTGAGATGGCCGCGATGTTCGAGGAGTGCAAACGCCTTTCCGACGACCGCCTGCTGTTCCTTCCCGGTGAAGAGGCCAATGTCCATCTCGGCGTCAAGAAACCGGGTCAGAACCCCGGCCACTGGCTCTACCTCTTTCCCAAGCCGGTGTACTGGACGATGAAACGCGGCAAAGATCAAGAATTCGTCGAGGACGATCCAAGATTTGGCAAAGTCTATCATGTCGGAAACGAAGTCGAGATGGCCCGATTAATTGATACGGTCGACGGGCTCGCCTGGACGGCCCATCCCCGCATCAAAGCCTCAAACTGGGCACCCGACGCCTATCGCGACCAACCTTATTATCAGAATGATCTCTGGCTGGGGGGAGCATGGAAGGCTATGCCAGCCGATCTCTCGGAGCCTCGCCTCGGCCTCCGGGTGCTTGACCTTCTGGATGACATGGCCAACTGGGCACCGGGCAAGTATGTGCCCGGAGAGGTTGACGTCTTCAAGGTCGATCACACACACGAGTTATATGGTCACATGAATGTCAATTACCTCAAGCTCGACCATGTTCCAAAGTACGGCGAGGACTGGTCGCCCGTGCTCAATTGTTTGCGACAAGGCAAGTTCTTCGTGACCACCGGCGAAGTGCTCTTGACCGAGTTCAAGGTGGACGAAAAGTCTTCTGGGGAAACGCTGAACCTGCCCTCCGACGGCAAGCCGACGGTCAAGATTGCGCTCGATTGGAATTTCCCGCTCCATTTTGCGGAGATCATTTCGGGAGATGGAAACAAGGTCTATCGCGAACGGATCGACCTCTCGACGACCCGAGCGTTCGGGCACAAGACTTGGACCGTGAAGCCCGATCTGAGGGGACGAAAATGGGTGCGGGTCGAGGCCTGGGATGTCGCCGCGAACGGAACCTTTTCGCAGCCGGTCTGGATCGGGGCGAATCGATAGAGGCGGCGAATCCATCCGGTCAACCTGGTATCATTGAGGAATCATGAACCGCGGCGTGCTGGCCAATGTCGCGTCGGTCATGAAGCGCCTGGCCGGAGAGCCGACACGTGACTGATTCCCCGTTCGACGCCGCATCTCCAGTGCGAGATCTCTCGTCGCAAGAGCTCGCACGTATCTTGGTCGAACATCGTGGATGGCTTGAGAGTAACGGCGTGACCGGCGAGCGCGCGATGCTCGACAACGCTCGGCTTGCCGGTGTGAACCTCTGCGGGGCGGACCTTCGCCGCGTCTCGCTGGTTGGTGCCGAACTCTCGGGTGCCAGGCTCGACTCGGCCGATCTTTCGAGCGGGTCTCTTGTCGGGGCCGACTTCACTGGAGCATCGCTTCGCGCAGCCAATCTCCGAGGAGCCGACCTTGATGAGACCATTCTGCGAAACGCGGACCTTCGTGATGCGGACCTTCTCGAATCGCGAGGTTTATCAGGCGGCCGGCTCGGCGGGGCCGATGTCGCCGGAGCGAAGCTGCCCGACGCGATCATGAAGTTTGAAGGGCTGGAGAGTGTGCAGGAATCCTCCAAAAGCGCATCCAGTCTGTTCACATCTACACTGCTGCTCTGCGCCTATACGTGGCTCACAATTCTCGCCACGCGCGACGCTCAACTCTTGAACAACGCCGCTCCGCCCGCGTCGCGCCTGCCGATCCTCGGTACCGACATCCCGCTCATCCAATTCTATCTGGTCGGTCCACTCCTGTTATTTTGCTTCTATATTTATTTCCATCTGTGCCTGCAACGACTCTGGGAAGAGCTTGCGAACCTTCCGGCGGTCTTCCCTGACGCCCGCTCTCTTGACTCAAAAGCGCATCCCTGGATGCTCAACAGCCTGGTCTGTCTTCACGTCGATCGGCTTCGCCGCGCGCGCCCGGGACTGACGCTCTGGCAGGCCCGCCTCGCGGCGCTGGTGGCATGGGGAATCGTTCCATTCACGTTGATCCTTATCTGGGCACGCTATCTTACCAGCCATCATTGGTGGGTGACGGGTGCTCATGTCATTTTGATCGCCGTCTCAATCGGCGCTGGAATGGGCTTTTATCACCTGGCGATCGAAACGCTCCGCGGGTCCAAACGGGTCCCCTTTCGCGTGACTCGTCCCTTGAAGGATGTGCGATTGCTTTATGGAATTCTCACGATCATCACGGGAGGACTTTTTTACATGGTCTCTCTGGGAGCGATCGATGGGGTCAACAACAGGCTCGTGCTCAAAGAAATCTCCGTCGATCTTGTCAAACGATCGGGTTTCGATCCGAGGGTCTGGATTCCGGAAATTCTCTCTCAGGTCGGAGTCCGCTCGTTTGCCGCCCTTGATGGCATCGACCTCTCGACCAAGCCCGCGAACTGGTCGGGGAAGGAAACTGACCTCAGTCTAGTAAAAGGGGCCGATCTCGCGGGCCGCGACCTCCGTTTCGCCGACGCCTATGGCGCATTCTTCGTGAATGCATTTCTTAAAGGGGCCGACCTTCGCGGCGCGGATTTGCGGGAAGCGGATTTCCGAAACGCCGATCTCAGGCGGGCTGATCTTAGCGGAGCGAATCTTCGCGGCGCGAAGCTTCGGGGTGCCGATCTTCACGGTGCGAAGCTCCCCCTCGCCGTTCTTACCGAAGCTGATCTCACCAGTGCCGACCTCGGTGGCGTGGACCTCTCCCATGCCCGTCTCCACGGTGCCGACCTCACCGGCGCGGATCTGACCGACGCCAATCTTCAAGGGGCGGATCTGACCGGTGCGAAGCTCGTCAAGGCCACGCTCGTCTCCGTCAAGATGCGAGACGCCAATCTTCAAGGGGCGGATCTGACCGGTGCGAAGCTTGCCGTTCCCATCAAGACTTCAGGTAAGTAAAAGGCGGTAGTGTCATCAATACTCTCACCCTGCCTGGATTTCCACCCTCGCCTTTCGTGTCGAGAAGGAGAATTCGCAACCGATTTGACAGCCCTTCCATGTGACCTAAGCTAGCGCCAGTGGAGCCTCGATTCTCGAGATGAGTCGGGACCTTTTACGGCAGTGGCTTCATCGCAACCCAAGCCGGGGAGCACGGCCCATGGATGAAAAAGGCGCGACCTTGATCTGCGGGGCCATCACCGCGACCGACTCGATGGATCTTCCACCACCGATCTCCGCCCGACCGATGTACTGGATCGTGGTCAGCGGAGGAACGCCCGGAGCAATGATCCGGCTCGGTTCGGGGCTCACTCGCGTGGGCCGCTCGCGAGAGAATCAAGTCAACCTCTTGGATGCCAGTATCTCGCGAAGGCATGCGACAGTCATCAGCGACGCGAATGGCGAGGTCTTCCTGACCGACCTCTCAAGCAGCAACGGCACGTTTCTCAACGGTGCCTCGCTGACTCCCCATTTGCCCTATCGGCTTCGCGACGGCGACCGTATTCAGCTTGGCGCGTCGCTGGTCGTCAAGTTTGTGCGTCTCGATCCTTGCGAGGAACAGTTTCAACGCGAACTCTTCGAACGTACGGTGCGTGACCCACTGACAGGGCTGTACAACCGGTCGTACTTCCTCGATCAAATCGACACGCTAGCCGATCTTGGTGCGTCACGCGGGCTGGGGCTGGCGGTATTGATGCTGGATATCGATCACTTCAAGCGCGTTAACGACACCTATGGCCACGATGCCGGCGATGCCGTCCTTCGGGAGGTCTCGGCGGTGCTTCGTGAGTCGACGCGAAGCGAAGACCTCGTGGCGCGCTACGGAGGGGAAGAATTCGTGGCGGCGCTCCCCGTCGCCGCGCCCGATCAAGCCATGGTTCGCGCAGAGAAAATCCGATCCACCCTCGCGACACGTCGGATCCGATTAACCCACCTTGGCCCGGACCCGTTAACCCCATTTCACGTCACCGCGAGCATTGGCCTCGCCTTCGTATATCCCAACCGCCCGCGCTCGCCCCAGGCCTTGATCACCGCCGCCGATCAGTGTCTCTACCAGGCCAAGAAGGCTGGCCGAAACCGCGTCGCCTTTCGAGGTGATCCCCTGATCGCACGCATCCCCGAGTCCGCGGCGCTCACCCCCGCGAGCGCGGATTATTGAGCGCGTGGTTCCTTACTTCTTTTCCGCTTTCCCCGTCATGGGGACGAACATGACCATTCCGACGGTCTCAGTCGACCACCCACGATCGGTGCGGATCATGACCACGAGTTGCTGTCCAAGGCCCTTTCCCGTTTTCCCCACCGGGGCGACCAGCCTGCCACCTACCTTAAGCTGGTCGAGCAACGGCTGAGGGATTCGTCGGGGTGCGGCGGTCACAACAATCGCGTCGAACGGGGCGCGATCCAGCCAGCCGTCGAAACCGTCTCCGGTTTTCACGTGGACATTTGTGATGCCGAGCGCCTTCAATCGTGTTTCGGCGGTACGGGCGAGTGTCGGGTGGTTTTCGATCGTGTCCACCTCGCTCACGCACTGCGCCAGAACCGCCGCCTGGTAACCCGACCCCGTGCCAATCTCGAGAACTCTCATCTCGGGCTTGGGAGCGATTAGGGCTGTCATCAATCCCACGATGTAAGGCTGCGAGATCGTTTGTCCCTCGCCGATCGAAAACGCACCATCCTCGTACGCCAGGAGGTGACGCGCTTCGGGAAAAAAGAGATGCCTCGGGACTATTCGCAAGGCCGAGAGCACGACCGGGTCGGAGATTCCACGCGCTTCGACCTGGGTCGTGACCATCTCGTTTCGGAGTTTGCTCATCTCGGTATCGTCGATCCACACTTCATTCATCGCGCTCACCGTTTTCGGGAACCGATCGTGTGCCCATTACACGATAACGTTTCGTATCGAGGGAATCACGAAATCATCGCGCGAGGGCCATGCCCGCCGATCTTCTCAATAAATGGCCTGCTCCCCATTTCTTGGTCCAGTGATAATGAGAATCAGTTGTGCGGTTGTTCAGTAGATAGCATCTCGGGAGGCGTCTCGTCGATAGGCACGTA
>JAYVYS010000254.1:0-8578 GCA_043784005.1 Isosphaeraceae bacterium | reverse complement strand
GGGAAGTCGAGCAATTCCTGAAACTCCGACATGAAATGGACCTGACTTCCGCGTTCCAGCGGGTTGACTCCCTTGGCCGCCGCGGAGACCGGGTCGCCGTCGAAGTACGCCGCACGCTGCTCAAACTCAGTGAAATCCTCGATCGTTTTCAGCGCCCGCTGCGATCCGAAGAGGCGCTGAATGTTGACTCCGCGCAGGCTCGGAGTGTCGATGCGTCGGCGATGCGATTGCGGCCGGATGTCGCCCGCAAGGTGGGTCGCCGCGGAGGTGTGGCCATTGACGTGGCAATCGAAGCAGCCCACGCCCAGCATGCCGGCGGGCTTCTCCGTCTTCCGATCCGCCGTCGCGTTGAATTGCTGCTGTGGAAACTGCGTGACCAGCAGACGCAAGCCCTCCAGGTCTTTGGCATTCAGGATGCCGGCGAAGATCTCCTGAAAGTTCTCCACCGTTACGACTTTGCCTTGCGACACATCCCCGAGATCCAGTCGCGTGGTCAGGTAGATGGCGGGCGGAAACTCGGGGAGGAAGGGCTCGGGAAGGTCGAAATCGAGATCGAACCGTTCCAGACGAGACAGCAGTTTGATCTCCATTTGAGGGAAGAGCATCCCCCCGGCTTCGTGCTTGGGGTGGGGCAGTGGAAGAAACCCCTTGGGGAATTGCCCCTGGTCACGGATGTCATCGCTGGACATCCCGGCCAGTTTGTCCCAGGTCATTCCCTCGGGCAGTTTGGCGGTCGGGCCGACTTGAATGGGCTTGCCTCGGGACATGGTCAGCTTGGCGTCAGGGCGCGGAGTGAGGTCGTAACGTTCATCCAAAAGCTTCTTCTGCCGGGCCATGACCGACTCCTTTTCGGCCTTGTCCTTTTCCATGACGGCCTGGAATCTCTCCTTCCCGAGCAGGACCGGGGCGATCTGGTCGTAACTTGAAGGGACGGTGTCCTTGGCTTTGGCCGGCTCCTGACCGGGTGAGCAACGCACCAAGGAAGGGATCATCAAGGACATCAGCACCGTCGGCACGGCCAACCCCGAGACCCATTTCCCGATTGGTCTACTTTGATCGCTTTTCATCAGTCGGATGCTCCTCGAAGAGATGGGGAGAGAACCTGGTTTCAAAACTACGGCTCCCCAGGCGTTTCGTCCACGGTGACCCAGGGGTCGGAATGTGCGAATCTGTTTCGCTCCTCACGGATGTTTTCGAGGCCGAAGGCGCGGGCTTTCTCGATATTATCGTGAGAGGACTTCCCCACGATCACCGAGACCGCTTCGTCAAGAGTTCCGCGCTCATGCCCGGCGAATGAAACACGATAGGGTCGCCGAGTTGGCGAACGAACTCGGCTCGGTCCGAGGGTCGTCTTATGCACGCCATGTTCCGCTCTTTGACAATTCGACTGTCGCGCCGAACGAACCGAATTCGCGACGCAAGCCTGGCACCGCGCGTCCTCCCCAATCGCATCATCAGATTGGTTTGGACACACGACCCCATGAAAGGGGTGTTCACACTCATTCCCATGGTCTCCGTTGGGAATGCATTCCCCGACGCGCCGCGTCGTCTTGTCTCGGAAAGACGAAGGCGCTGAGCGTCCAAGACGGCATTCCCAGGGGACCGTGGGGACGAGTAAAACCTCCTGATCATTCGTACAAAAGACGGAGGGACTTTCAGAGCAAGCCGATGTCAAACTTTGAGGGCATCCAAGAGGCTTTTACCTTGAAGGAGCGCTCTCCCGAAACGAAGCCGATGTCAAACTTTGAGGGCGTTCAAGACGCTTTTACCTTGAAGCAAGGCTCTCCCGAAACGAAGCCGATGTCAAACTTTGAGAGCATCCTCTGGCCCTAAGATGGGGGGATTTTCAGAGCGGTCCAAACTTGTGAAGTTGACGAATGGCTCGCAACGGTGGTTTCCACGTATTCCGGTTTTGGATCGAGCGTGAACTCGTTACAATCTCTCTCATGAATGTCATCGTCGTCGTCTGCAACGGTTTACATCTCGGATTTCTGGGCGCTTACGGCAACGAGTGGATCGAGACGCCCCATCTCGATCGGCTCGCGACCGAAGGGGTCGTATTCGACCACCACTTTCCCGAAAACCTCACCACGATCCCGACACGTCGAAGCTGGTGGACCGGGCGTTACGGGTTTCCCGACCCGGAACAAGGTTGGACAGCGCTTCGGCCCGATGAGATGATCCTGCCCGATATGCTCTCGAACCAAGGGGTGCGGTCGGCGTTGATCTCCGATGTCCCGTTTCTTCGCGAGCCGGGAAACGGATTCGGGCGCGGTTGGGACGACGTGATCTGGATTCGAGGGTCAGGGTATGACTCTTATATCCCCAAGGGAGACCCTCGGGCCAAAAAAGTCCGGATCGCCGATGAGCCGGGATTAAGGCTCCCGCCCGATGACGACCCCGATCACGAACTCTGGAAAGGGCGCTGGGAGCAATTCCTCAGAAACCGTGCCGCGCTCAAGACGGACGTGGAGGAAAACACGGGGGTCGCGAAGACCGTCAAGGCGGCGGTCGACTGGCTCGAAAGGCGTGGAGCGGAGCCCGAACCGTTCTTGCTCTGGCTCGACCTGTTCAGCCCCCACGGCCCCTGGGACCCGCCCCAGCCTTATCGCGATCAGTACGCGGCCGCCGAGCCCGACGAATTCGAGGCGGGGGACGAGGGTGACCTCGTCGAGGATGACGACGACGAGGAAATCAACCTTGAGGAAGTCCCCGTCTTGATCGACGTTCCGGCCGGAGCCGTCGGCGACGTACTCGATGAAACGGAGCTTTTACGTTTACGGCGAACTTATGCTGGCTCCGTTACGCTCGCTGACCGTTGGATCGGTGAGTTGTTCGCGACGCTGACGCGATTGGGACGCATGGACGACACGTTGATCGTCTTCACCAGCGATCAAGGAGAGCCGCTGGGAGAACACGGGTACGTCCGCCGGTTCCGCCCCTGGCTCTATGAAGAACTGGTCCACACCCCTTTGATCATCCGGATGCCCAAGGGGAAGCACGGCGGGATGCGGCATCAGGCGTTGGTGCAGACCGTAGACATCCTGCCGACGATCTTCTCCGCGCTCGGCTTGCCACAACCTGATGGGGTACATGGACATGACTTGCTCGCTTTGATTCGCGGAGAGCGGACCAAGCTGCGGGATTACGCGTGCATGGGGATGGATGCGGAGGAGTTCGCGATCCGGACTCATCTCTGGCATCTGACTTTGCCTGTGGAGCCCGACCCCGACGATTCGCCCCGCGTCCCCGAGCTTTATCGCAAGCCCGAGGACCGCTGGGACCAAAACGACGTGGCCGGGCTCCATCAAGACGTGGCCGATCACCTCGAATTAACGTTGAGACGCTTCGTCGAGGCGCTCGGTCGCGACTCGCTCGACGCTCTCCCCAGCCTTCGAGAGGTTGCCCGATTCAGCCGGGATTGAAGGAGAAACGGGAAGGGAAGAGGCGGGAGCGCCGGGGACCACGCGTGGATGGTCGCCGCACCTGCAGTTCAACGGGTGTCGATCCACCTCGATTTCATCGCCCCGCGCCCACGACGAGAAGCGAGAAAACAGAGAGATTCGCGGACCCTTGACGACCGAGACGGGTTTGGCGTCGGCCGCCGTCCACTGGCCGGGCTTGGTCACGGTCGCGGAGGCCGTGGCGACGTTGATATCCGTCGGGCCAACGGGGGTCGTCGTGAGCAGATAGCGGCGAGCGGAATCGGCTCCGGGGTTGGTGTAATACGAGGTCGGGTAGAGCGGGGTCGAGGAAAGATAACCCCCTGCATAAGTGTATCCCGACATTGCTTGAGCCTGGGGAGAAACCGGAGGGGCCGGGGCCAGTGTCGAGGCCTTTGGAGGCGCTGGGGCCGCGAAGACCGTGGGCTTGAGCTTGGCCATCTTCCAGTGATGAATCTTGGCAAGCAGCGACGGCTTCTTGTGCGACGGAACGTGTCCCTGAGGGCTCGGCGCGACGCCTGCCGGAGCCAACTTGGCCGGCCCGCTCGGTGCGACAGCGGCGGGGAGGGTCTTGCCGGGAAGCGCGGGGAGGGTCGGGGCCGCCGCGGCAGGAAGCGTCTTCTTGGCGGCGGCAGGGGCGGCCATTGGCTTAACTTTACCGGGAGCGGCCGGAGCCGCCGCCGCGATTTGCGGCGAAGGGGCGACGACCGGCGATTGGGGCGCGGCGGTTGGCTCGGTCGAGGCCGGTGCTTCCGTCGGGGTCGGCGTGGCGGCGGGTTCCGTGGCCGCGGCAGGCTCGGCGACCGGAGCCGGAGCCGTTTCGGGAGTCGGTGCCGGGTTCGCGGCCGCCGGGAGGTTTGGCTCGGGAGCCGTCGCGGGCTTCGGCGCGGCTTCGGGCGCTGTCTCGGGAGCTGTTGAGGGCTTCGGACGAGGCGGGGGGGCGGTCCGAGGCGAGGGGGCCTGGTCGGGTGCCGGAGGCTGATACGTCAGCGGCGAGGCGACGTCCTCGGCCGAGGTGCGCTTCACTCCATCGCCCTCATCGGCCTCAACGGCGTCGGGCAAGGTTGCGGGAAGGGTCTCCGGGTCGCTTTCGGCGGGAGCGCCGGCCCGAGGACGCGGCATGGAGGGAGGCGATTCGAGCCGAGGCCTGCCGATCGGGGCCTGTGTGCCCACCTGAAGCGCGACGGGTAAGATCGCGTCCTCCGCCTCGGTGACTGCCTCTTGACGCTGGGCGATAACGGTTTCCGTCGAGGGTTCGACGGAACGCTCACGATTCCGCGTCCCCTGAGCCTTGGCCTGGGCGTTCATTCTGGCCCAGTCAGCCCAGACGTCATTCCCCGCGGGGTGAACCAACTCCGCCTTCGCTTGATTGCCGCCGATCGAGCGGCCAAGACCCGGGAATACCCGAGCCGATCGCCCAAGCAGCCGACTCGATGACGTCGCGGGCTCGCCCGAGGCCCTTGCCGGGGTGGTCGCAGCCATCGAGCCCGGGTTGGATCCCTCGTCCGAGGTCGAGGGTGTTGTCAGGGTCGGCTTACTCGCCGGAGCGGTTTGCGGTGCCTGGCGGTCTCTCCAGGCAAGAAGTCGCGACGTGGGACGAGAACCGTCCGTCGGTCTTGCGACCAGATTCTGCGAGATTCCGGCACAGCCGCTGAGGCTCACCGCGAGCCCGAACGACCAAAACAATCGAGATCGTTGCATGGCGATTTCCTCCGCCAACGACGCGGGTCCTTCCGCGAGGACTCCTCGGGATTCGGACGCATCCTCGCCCATCCCTCACGCTGCAATCGATCGGCACAATACGGGACAACTCGTGTCGAAAATTGAAGGATCGAGGGGTCTAAAAAGGAAACAAATCGTCCGTCCGGTGTAATCGTTGCGGTTGTCGAGTTCGGCGAGATCGTGACAATAGGAGCACCAGAGACAAACCGGCATATTCGTCGTGACCGGTCGAAAAGGGACTCACGTCAAGAGACGCGAACTGCCGAAATGCAGGAGATTTTCATGGGTCAGCACGAGGGCGAGTCGGCGAGGATATTTCTCTCTGCACCGTGGTTTTCCGAGATCGATCCGGCATTGGGGAGAGCGGTCCTTTCCGCCCTGACAGAAACTCGGGCCGCTTCGGGCACCATCCTTCTCGCGGAAGGGCACGCAAACGACCATCTGTCGTTTCTGATGTCGGGCAGCGCGGCAGTCCAGCGCGGTAAGATGGGCGGTGGCTGGGAAACGTTGGCGACGCTCGCGGCTCCCACATTATTCGGCGTGACTTCGTTTTTCCGGCCCCAGCCCCCGACGTTCACGGTCAGGGCGGCGACGGACGTCTCTTTGTTGACACTCGATCACCCGGCCCATGATCGCCTTCGACGCGAGAACCCCGCCGCCGCCGAGGCCCTTGCCATCGCACTTTTGCGCGTGCTGGGCGACCGATTCGAAGAACTCGACAGGGTCTTCAGCGACTACATGGCCCGCCATCCCGATGACCACGCGAAGGTCACCGAGTGGGCGGGCTTTCGCGCTCGCCTTTTTGATGAACGCGGTGACTGAGGGCGACGTTCGAACGACTTCCTCATGGTTTGTGATGGCATTTCTTTGGAGAACGTGGAGGTGGCCAGAGATTGGCTCACGCCAGCTCCCAAGCGCAAAGAAACCATAATAAACCTGTTTGTTTCTTGATAAGAACAGAGACCAATCCGACTTCTCGAAAGGAATGTCCCGCGCACGGAGTTGACGGGCCGGGAACGGGACCGCACAATGAACTGCGAGATGTTTGTGCAGGAATATTGGAAGCGAAATGCGACGATCGGGTAGGATGTCCTCGTGACATTGATGCCTGAGTTTGGTTCTCCTTCCTGAATTTGTCGCGCGTCGCGGACCGGACGCCACTTCAAGGCAACGGCCGAACTGACGACGACTTTCCGCCTTTGATTTGGGCTCACTCCATGGAAAAGACGCCCTCGCCAAGTTGCGCAACCTGGCAACCCGCGTTCGACAGGATTTTGCAAACCGTAAGGGGTTGCGTCACGCACGGACATCTCCTCGACGTCCGCGAGCCGCTCCGGCAAGTGCTGAGCCCTAACCGGCCGCTGGTGATGCTTTGCCCTCATGCCGACGACGGAGCCATCACGGCCGCATGCCTTTTGCATGAATACGCCGTCCGCCGCGGTCTTCCCGTGATCGAGGTGCTCGTGTTCGCTGGCGAGCGGAATGTCGCCGCCCCCTGGCTCAACGACAAGAAAAAGGTTTCGGTCCGAGAGTCCGAGTTTCGCCTCGAATGCAACGTTCTCGGAGCCGAGGCCGTCTGCTGGAACCTTGACGCCTATCGAACCCCTGGCTACGAGCCCTCGGCCGCGGACATTGACAAGATCGTCGAATGGTTTATCCTGCGACGCCCCGGCGCGTTGATCCTTCCCCCCGCCACCGATGCCCACCTGGCACACCGGATGACCCGGGCGTTGTCCGCGATCGGGCTTGTCGGGGCGGGCCTGACCGATACGTTGGTGCTCACCGGCTGGACCCCTTGGGGTCCGCTTCCACAGCCCAATGCCTACTTTAGCTACGATGGTGAGGCCGAACGGACCAAGGAATGGGCCATCCACTGCCATGCCTCACAGGTGCTTTTGACCGATTACACCAAGTATTGCTCGCATCTGGGAAGGGCTTACGCCGCACTGACCAGAGAGTGGGCCGAGGGACATAGTCTTTCCGGTCGGGCCCATCGTACGGACGAGCGGTTCGTCGGCGTCGAGCTGTTCCAGATCGAATCCTTCGACGCGACCCGCCCCAACGCCGCCGACGACGACCCGATCCAGATCGCGCTGGGACTCTTGCGAAACGCGGCCGTCGCCCCGGCCAAATCGCAGCCCGTGGCGGTGGCGGCGGTTTGAATGACCGATGACCGGAAAATCCCTGATTGGTCATCCGTCATCCGTCATTCCTCCCCTCAAAACACCGCCCGAGACCATTCGCCGATGCCCGCCTTTGCCCGCGAACAGAGCCTCGCCGGCACTTCCGTGCTGGTTTTTCCAGACACCTCGACCGCGTCTGGCGCAGCGGCCGACCGCATCGCCTCGGTGATCCGGCAAGGAGTCGCGGCGCGAGGCAAGGCGGTCCTCGGGCTTGCGACCGGAAGCACGCCCATCGCGATTTACGCCCGGCTCGTCGCTCTCCACCGCGAGGGAGCGCTTTCCTTCGCGAAGGTCACCTCTTACAACCTGGACGAATTTTACCCGATCTCACCACTCAACCCGAATAGCTATCGTGCTTACATGCATAAGCACCTTTTCCAACACGTCGACATCTTGCCAAATCGAGCACATATCCTCGACGGCACGGTGCCCGAGACCTCCGTGTCCGCACACACGAGCGAGTTTGAACGTTGGATCGCGGGGGACGGTGGGCTCGACCTCCAACTCCTAGGCATCGGTCGCAACGGTCACATCGGGTTCAACGAGCCGAGCGAACTCTCCACGGAGGAAGCTCTCGGACTGCCGACACGATTGGTCCACCTTCACCCGGTCACAACGGTGGACGCGGCCAGAGACTTCGGGACCGAGGCGAAGGTGATCCCTCGGGCGTTGACCATGGGTATCAAGCCGATCCTCGCGGCGCGTTCGATCCTGATTCTCGCCCTGGGGGACAACAAGGCCGAGGCCGTCGCGGAGGCGCTGAATGGCCCGATCACCGCGAGACTTCCCGCCTCGCTCTTGCAGACGGTTCCCGGTAAAGTCACCTGGATGCTCGATGAAGCGGCAGCGTCGAGGCTCAAGAAATAGGAGTAGGGTTTGGCAAGCGCAGCGCGACCCACCGTTCCAGTCTTGGCCATCCCTGGCGGGTCGCGGCGCACTTAACACACCCGATAAATCCGTGACACACTCCACGGTTTTTTCCTCGTTTCGATCGAACCATCACCCTCTTGTCGTCGTATTCCTGATGAGCCGGCGGGTCCGGGAGTGATCTCACTGCGCGCGCTTTGAAAAGCCGGGATCTCGATTCCGCGACCTCGTTCATTCCTCCTTCGATGGGATTCATGCAGTGACCGTCCGGAGTCTTCCCGGTTGCGGACGCACATAGCCACAGGAGCGATCCCCTTGCGACGTCCCTTCCGCTTCTTATTTGTCGTTCCTTGCCTGGCGATC
>JAYVYS010000253.1:0-10135 GCA_043784005.1 Isosphaeraceae bacterium | reverse complement strand
TGTGAACCGGCTGAAGACGATCAAACGCCAGATGTATGGTCGCGCGGGATTCACGCTCTTGAAGGCCCGCGTCGTGAACATGAAATAATCAAGAGGTTTAACGCCGGCCAGTTAAGATGGGGGCTTTGTCATCAAAATTGCGGGAGAACCACTTTTACGCGCTCATTTCCATGCCCGAATCCCACACAAACCGAGGGGCCGATCTGAAAACGCGAAGCTTCGTCGCCTCACTGCTATCGATCCGGACGAATCGCGTGCTTCTGCCCCTGCTGGCCATCTATTTCATGATCCACTTGATCGGCCAGATCCCGGGCTCGCTCTGGATCGTCTACGGAGAGGATCGGTTCGGCTGGGACATCTGGATGGTGGGCCTGACGTTTGCCGCGTTCGGCATTTTGCACGCGATCGCCCAGGCCTTCTTCACCGGGCCGACGACCCGGCGCTTCGGCGAGCGGGGTGCGATCATGCTGGGTGTCGGGTGCGACAGCGCGGCGTTCATCGCGATGGCGCTGATCACGAAGGGATGGATGGTCTTCGCGGTCATGCTCCTGTTTACCGCCGGGGGTATTGCGTTGCCGGCTTTCCAGTCGCTTCTCTCGCGGCAGGTGAGTGAGGAGCACCAAGGCGAGCTGCAGGGGACCCTGGTCAGTATCACTGCCTTGACCGAAGTGATCGGGCCTATCGCTGCCACCAGCATCTACGCGGCATCGCCAGTTTCGACCCCTGGACTCGTCTGGATCGTGGGCGCCGGTCTCTACCTGCTCTGCTTCCCGGTTATCATGACTCGAATGTCGGCGTTTCGGGAAAAACCTGTTGAGCTGGCCGAATCTATTTGATCGCACGGCGGCAGAATGACGAAGTCGGTCCGGTGCGAGACTGGGCCACACTCCGGTCCCGCTCCGCGTGCAGAAGCGGTTCTACCCAAAAAGGCATCGGGGCTTACCTGACGACCAACGCCGGAACGTGCAGACGTTGACTTATGTGTCGTTGTCCCGTTTTATACTTCACGCGGCCATAAGTGATACATCTTGAAATTGCTGGAAGTTGAGGCTCATCAAAATCTTCAGTGGCTCAGCATGGGTTGTCGGAAGACCGTCGAGGGTCTCTTCGATGGCGGCGCGAAACGCGGCAAATGTCGGATGATACCGGCCGTAAAGTGAGCGACGCTTGATGAACTTGGACAGAGGCCCGATCAAATTCAGGTTCGGTGAGTACGAAGGCAGGAACAACAGTGTTAGCCTCAACTCCTTGGCCACATCCTGTACGATGGCGTTATGTTGATAACGGGCGTTGTCCAGCAACAGTGTGATCGGTCCCGATAGTCCCGATGCGACGATCTTCCTCAACAATTCGCACATCGTCGTGGTGTTGACAACTGTGGTATTGGTCACGGCGATCAGTTCGCGCGTCACCGCATTCCATGCCCCCATCACATTGAATCGCTTACGGCTCGAAGCGGCGCGAACGAAACGACCAGAGTTGACACAAGAACGTCCCGAGGTCGAAATGGGCCGCATCGACAAAGAACAGATGGCTCTTTCCTGCGAGGGCGGCGTCCAGCTTCGGCTTCAGTTCCGTGTCGAGAAATTGGGTTTGGGTCTCGACGTGCTCTGCCAAGTTTTTTTGGGCGGAACGGGAATGACACGGACGCATTGCCATTTCATGCCGAGGTCTTTGAGAAACTTGCGCACTTGACTTGGACCACGCCGCAGTCCCGTGAGCTGAAAGATCCGTTCGCCCGCCTCGGCCACAGTGCGGACGGGTCGTTCCTCGAAGGATTGGCGGATCAACTCGCGATAGGCAGCCATTTCGCTGACTGGGTGATTGACCTTTCATCGCCAAAGACCGTCCAGGCCCCCTTCCCGAAACGCAACCACGTAGCGCTGAACCGTGGCCCGACCGACGCCGACGATCTCAGCGGTCTTCTGGCGAGTGAGCCCACTGTATGACAACCAAATCACGAGCATCCGTTCACGGATGCGAAGGTTGGAATGAGAGGACCGTTCCTCATCAACCATTCTCTGCTGCTCGGTCAGTTGAACACGAAGCCAGGCCATGGTGTGCATCTTTGCGTTGCGTACCGAACTGAATCAACATCCTTGCCAGTATGTCGACTTCATCCCTTGCCGAAAAGTCTCAATCAGTTCCGCGCGGTGTACAATCCGGCTGAAGGCTTCCTCGTCGCCAACCCCCACCACGTCAGCTCCATCCCATAAATAGCTGGCTATCCACCCTCAATCACCGTCGGTCTGCAATCCTACACCCTGAATCTTGCCCGCCTTGTCGAGCGCGAAAGACACTCTCAATTTCTGTTGCTCGCAGGTCGCTCGATACCGCAGACGTAACCCGCCATCGGTTTCTTTGCGTTCCAGAAGCTGAAACGACTTCAGCGCGCCAAAGCTGGCGAGCCGTTCCTTGTCCTCATTGATCCGCGGAACCAGCATTTTCTTTGCGTCTTCCGTGAATAGGCTGGCGTCAAGCTCGCCTTTCAGCGCTCCCGACAGCATGCCTCGCAGACTTTCGGTGGTTGTGGCATCGGTGTCGGTGATCGGCTCTTCGGCCTTCTCCGCCAGGGCGGCTATGTATCGCCCGGCAATCCCCCGTGCGACCGCGCCTGCATGGCCGCCATCCGCGTTTGTCAGGACGATCACCGTCAGCTTGTCGTCGAGGAACCGGGAGAGCTCGGTGGAAAAGCCCGGAATACCCCCTCCGTGTGAGACCAATCGGTGCCCGTTAGCCTTCGCCGTTGACCAGCCGAACCCATATCCCGCCTCGCCTTTACTTAACCGCGTCGGCGTCCACATTTGTTTCAGGTCGGCTTCGTCCAGCAGCGTGTTCTTGCTTAGCGATTCGTCCCATTTCACCAAGTCGCTGACGCTCGATACGAGCATCCCCGCCGCGAACGGCTGGGTTGGGCTGACGTACTCGCCGTTCTTTAGCTCCTTACCGTTCCACTCATAACCCTGTGCGCGGTTCGGGATGATCGCACGTAACTCGTTGACGCGGGTATGGGTCATGCCGAGGGGCTTAAAGATTCGTTCGGCCATGAACTCCCCGTAGGTCTTGTCGCTCACTTTCTCGATCAGCATCCCGAGCAAGAAGTATCCAGTGTTGCTGTAATTCCACTTCTCGCCCGGTGGGAATTCGAGCGGTTCTTTCGCCACCAGATCGATGATCTCCCGCTGCGTGTAATCCTTCCTCATCGTCTTGCCGAAGTCTTTTACCGAAGTGTAACTCTTGATTCCGGAGGTGTGGCTGAGGAGGTTGCGGACGGTTACCTTCACCCAGGCCGCCGGAAGATCTGGAAGGCGTTCGGTGATCTTGTCCTCGAGCGAAATCTTCCCCTCTTTCACCAGCATCATGATCGCGGTGGCCGTAAACGTCTTGGTTACCGAGGCGAGTTGGTAGACGGTGGTCTCGGTCGCCGGTACATCAAGTTCCACGTTCGCCAGGCCGTATCCCTTGGCAAGAAGGATTTTCCCGTCTTTGACCACGGCCACGGACACTCCAGGGATGTGGCGCTTCTTCATCAAATCCTGAACGAAGGCATCGACGGTGCTCGCTTCGACCTTGTTGGCCGGCACCTCCTGGGCTTGGGCGACTGACCCGGTGAGCAGGGAAGTGACGAGAATCGCTCCGGTGGCGAGTTTCATGGGATTGCTCGGTGTTGTGGGGGTCTTCGTGAGGCGTGCAAGAGAGCACGTTCATCAGGCGATTACCGTTCCATTCGGAGCCGAAGTCGGGATATTACCCGAGTCCGGGTGGGGTAATCAAAGAACCGTCTTGTTGAATCCCGTCGATTTCCATCCTTTGCATCGTGACCATTTGCCCCCGCGTATGCTCTAATCTTCCGTAGAACGGATGCGAAGCCCAACGGCTTTCGGACAGGGGCGTCTTTCTCCAACCCCTAGCGAGGCATCCCATGAAAAAGAAGTCCAAGAGCGTCATGTCCAAAATCGGCGAAACCGTCGCCGCCGGTGCGGAAGCAGTGTACGACGCCGGAGCCGCTGCGGTTCACGCCGTCGGTGAACTGATGCCGACAGGAAAACCGGCTCCGAAGAAGGCCAAAACGAAGGCGGTCAAGAAGGCGGAACCTGCAAAGAAGCTCGCGCCGGTGACAAAAGCCGCGGCTGCCCAGAAGGCCTCCTCCGCGAAAGTCGCTCCGGAAAAGGCTACTCCCAAAGCGGCTGCGGTGAAGGCGAAACCTGGAGCTTCGGCGAAGAAAACCGCCGCTGCCAAACCCAAATCGGTGGCATCGAAGGCCACCGAAAAAGCCTCTCCAAAAGCCGCGCCGAAGAAAAAGGCCGCGGCGAAGAGGGCTTGAAGCATCAACCAGTTACCGGCAGGAAATGGCAGAGCTCTCTGGCCGCGCCTGCCGGTTTCACTGGTCCTGTCCGAGAGAGATCAACCACCGAGACAGAGACGGATTTGATGTGAGTAGAGTGATCTCGCGAGTTCAGTTAGCGGAAAAGCGATTCTTCCTCTATTGAGTCTCCGCTTGCAACGAGAGCGCCGCGACATCGAGACGCATCCATGACCGACTCCCGCCGGTGGACGCTCAGCCTGATGATGGGCGGGATCGCAAACTTCGCGGCGCTGCTCGCCCTCTCGCGTTACCCATTTGGATTCGGGTTCGTCGTTCCTGCCATCCTGATCGTCCTGTTTGTGGCCTATAGCGTCCGGCGGAAGCGATATGGCCGCGTCGCCAAGCTGATCTGCTTCTTCCCGGTTTTGCCGCTCCTGACGCTCTATTGCCAGTGGATACTGAATGTCCGAAAGTTCGTCCCACGGTCGTCGACTGGGACATTTGACGGCATCCTGGGATCAGCGAAATTGTGGTGATCCTCTGCCTTCTGGCCTATCTGGCGAATATTATCCTCATGGCCACAGGCGCATACCGGAATACCCCGGAGCGCAAGCGGGCCGCATGGCGGGTGATCCTGGTCATGCCGCTGTCATGGGCAGGGCTCTTGGCGCTTACCCTATGGGATCCATTCGGGATGCTCAACTACTTCTTTCGGTAGTCGCCTTGGTCGCCCGGCTCGTTATTTCATGACCGCATCAACCTCCTCTTTCTGTCGCTCGTTTGTCTGGCGTCGATAAGATTTCCCGTCCGTGTTGCCTCACGCCAAAATGTTACCGAGCAGTGTTTGCTTATGATTTTGGGCTCATCCGGCTACTGATGCCCAAGCCGATCGTCGTGATCGAAGCTTGAAACCTCGCCCTCAACGCTTTTTGCAATTCTGTTCGATCTGTAGGATCACGATGGCGAGTTATTCGTGGCTCGATCTTGGTAACATTGGGGTGAGGCAACGGCTTGGTTTCGGTAGCACGAACGGTGAGGCAACGCGCCGGGAAAAATAATTGTCGTCGATCAGGCGCGGTTCCGTCGACTGGCGCGGGACTACGAACGGCTGAGCGAGATGCTCGCCGGACTGCATTACGTCGCGTACAGCTTCCTCATGCTTCACAACGCAGCTCCGCTATTGGCCGAGAGTTCATAACAGGCTCTCAATAAATCTTGGCTCATGATGGATTGGAGGGTGGTGGGCCGAAACCTCACATCAAGAGGCCTGACCGGGGTGCCGCAGGTGTACTCAACCCGTGTCCTGGGCTATGCTTGCGGCACACAGGGCGAGTACGACCCGTGGCACCCGATGGTTACCTTTCGGCCATCACCCCGGAATCCATCATGAGCCTAAATCTTAAACCACCACGCCCTCAGTCCGGCGTGGCAAAGCAAGCCAGTACCTCACTTGCGCGCGGTTATCGTGGAACACGCTCGAGCCGATTGACCAACAGGCGCGATGAACTCGGTCGATTGCCTCGGTGATTTCCTGGGTGTCGTCGGTCACGACTTGTCGATCATCACCTCGGTGGACTTGATGACCGCGCGGACAGCATCGCCTATCTTCAGGCCAAGCGCTTCGGCCGAGCCGCGGGTTATGACGGCAACGAGTTCGGTGTCGCCAATGGTCATTATCACTTCGGCCATGACGTTGCCAAGTTTGACCGATTTGACAGTTGCGGGAAATTGATTTCGCGCGCTGAGCATCGCAGCCCTCAATGTACGAAAGGTGATCGGGGTCGAGTTGCCAGGGCATGATGTTAGCGGGGCCAGTCCTCGGAACGGACAAAAATGTACGCCAAGCCCGACATTCATGTGCAGTAGAGTTCTGTGGAAGTGAAAGGCGACCCTCCTGACGGCACCCAAGCTCCGAACCGAGGAATATCGTCCTTTGAGCACGTCGACCGACCCGACTGCTTGACCGGCGTAGCCGGCTCCGCCAAGATCGTTCTGATCGCTCTCGCGTGAGGTGGACTCGGGCCGACTCGTCGTCAACCCGCGTCTACTCCGTCGCTCATCTCCCGACGAACCACGAGGCGTCGCTGTCGCATCAGGAGAGCCCGTGTCGACACTCATCAACATCACGCCGCTCGACGGCAATCGTGCATGCCCCAAAACGCACCCGCTTGAGCCACTATCGACCCATGAAGTTAGAGCGGTAGTTGACGTGCTGAAGCGCGAGGGCAAGGCCACGCTGACCACGAGGTTCGTGTCGATCGCCCTCAAGGAGCCCAATAAAACGTTCGTGCATCATCCGAATGGAGAGGGGCCCCCTACACGCGAAGCGTTTGCCGTCCTGTTCGACAATGCCGCTAATGCCTGCTACGAAGCGAGCGTTTCCGTCTCGGAAGGCAGGCTGTTGTCCTGGACCCATGTCCCCGGCGTCCAGCCGACGATGACGATCGATGAACAAGTCGAGTGCGAGCAGGCTGTCTTGAATAGCCCCGATTTCAAGGCCAAGCTCAAAGAGCATACCGGCGTCGACGACACTAGCCTTGTGATGGTCGACATCTGGAGCGCTGGCAACTACGGCGATCTTGAGGACAGCACGCGGCGTCTTGCTCGTCCACTATGCTTCCTTCGGGCCGACCCGACCGACAACGGCTACGTTCGGCCGATCGAGGGGCTGCGACCGGTTGTGGATTTGAACACGATGGAAGTCGTTCGCGTCGAGGAGTACGGTCATTGGCCGCTTCCACCGGGCGAGGCCAACTACGCCGCCGAGCGCATGGACCGGTTCCGGACCGAAATCAAGCCTCTGGAGATCACCCAGCCGGAAGGGCCGAGCTTCGAAGTCGACGGCTATCAGGTCTCCTGGTAGAAATGGAAGTTCGTCGTCGGCTTCAACGCCCGCGAAGGGCTCACGCTCCACCATCTCCGATACGACGACGACGGTAACGAACGATCGATCCTCTATCGAGGCTCGCTCACCGAGATGGTCGTCCCCTACGGAGACCCTGGCCCCACACAACGGCGGAAGAACGCGTTCGACGTCGGCGAGTATGGCATGGGCATTTGCGCCAATAGCCTCGTTCTGGGCTGCGACTGTCTCGGCCTGATCCGCTACTTCGACGCCCACCTCTGCGACAGCCGAGGCGAACCGTTCACGATCAAGAACGCCGTATGCATGCACGAGGAGGATTACGGCATCCTCTGGAAGCACACCGACCGCCGATTGCCTGATTCCCCCGAGGTCAGACGATCGCGGAGGCTCGTCGTCTCGTCGGTCTCGACGGTGGAGAACTACGAGTACGGCTTTTTCTGGTATCTCTACCAGGACGGAACGATCCAGTTCGAGATCAAGCTCACCGGCATCCTTTCGCTCGCGGCCTACCGTCCTGGCGAGATACCCAAGCACGGCAACCTCGTAGCGCCACAGTTGTACGCACCGAATCATCAACATTTCTTCAATATGCGACTCGACTTCGACCTCGACGGAGTCAACAACACCGTCCATCAAGTCGACGTGGTGCCCGACCCGATCGACGACGACAACCCATTCGAGAACGCCTTTCAGGCGCGGGCGACGCCCTTGTCGTCCGAGAAGAAGGCGCGAGGCAACCTCAGCCTTGAGACGGCGCGGACTTGGAAGATCGTCAATCCCGGCGCGATCAATCACGTGGGTGAGCCCGTCGGCTACCGGTTCCTTCCCGGCGACAACTCGGTCCCCTCCGCTTCACCCAATGCCTGGTGGCGGAAGCGTGCGGGGTTTGTCGAGAGCCACGTGTGGGTCACACCCTACAATCCCGAAGAGAGATACGGTGCCGGCGACTACCCCAATCAATCCCGCGGAGGTGCCGGCCTAAAGGCTTGGACCGAAGCGGACCGACCAACCGAGAACACCGATATCGTGTTCTGGTACACCTTTGGGCACACGCACATTCCTCGGCCGGAGGATTACCCGGTCATGCCGTCGACGTACATCGGCTTTACCCTCAAACCGACGGGGTTTTTCCGAAAGAACCCGGCGAACGATGTACCGCCGTCCTCGAAGAAATCTGGATTGAGTTGCTGTCATTGAAAGCATTCGTCCCGATTGACGGTCTTCTGGACGTTCTGCCGCATTGCCGCTGAGTCGATCCACTCATTTGTAATTTTCACATTTGCATTTGATAATAATGTCTTTCGAGACCTCGACTGCCCCGTGGGAGACGATTAGTCGGTAAACGGCAAGAGAGGAAGAAAAACGGCCGGATACTGCGGCGAATTCATCCGGGGCGTCGAAGAAATGTCGTCGCTTCCTCGGTATAAGGTCGAGCGAGAGAGCTCTGCTCGCCAGACACAGCAACGTGCCCGGCGAAAAGGCGACCGGGTTGTAAACCAGGCCTTTAACCTGACCAGAGAACGCCGTTGGTCGACTGCGAAGGAAAGGGCGACGCTCAAATTCGCTGTTTGATAAACACGGGCATATGTTGGCATCGTGTCATGATTCGGTAGTAATGACTGGACGGCTCGCAGATCGGATAGACGACGGCTTTACCGGTTTCGTCAGGCACCAAGAGACCGCGAATTCCTTGATGGATTGTGTACCAAGTGCCCCCTTCGTAACCGAGCATGGCGGGAATATCGACAAGTACGGGTTCTAGTTCTCGCCACTCGCCGTCCGCGATCGATTTTTGCCAGATCCACGACTCCCGAGGCAGGGCGCGGCTTTGGCCTCGGAGGTTGTCCCAGTGCACGATTTGCAGTTCCCCGTCACGACGGATGGGCAGACGCGGCGTCCGGTCGTCGTACCAGAATTGAAACTCTGGCTCTCCACCCCGATCATGGGTATGGCGGGATAATCCGTGTCGCCCGATCAATTCCGTGGGCAGAGTGCTCCGTGCCAGGGCAATGGCTATACACATAAGATAAAAAGCACATTTTCCCTCTTACGTCGCAAATATCATAGCCGTGCGCCGGGTCGTCGTAGATTTCGGCGGGCAGCGACAAAGTCGCGGCGCTGCGAACGGTGAAGCGGCCAAATCGCTTGTTTACCGCATGCTTCAGGTGTGCGATGGCTCCAGGTCGGTCGTCAGGTGACTCGAATAATCCAAACTGGACACGGTCACGGCGGTTGAGATCTTCCGCAAACAGGTGCATGCGGCTAGCGGGAACGTCGGGTATCCAAGCCTGACGCAGGCATGCGCGGGCGGCGTCTAACAACACGTCGAACCGATGGCTCGGGGCACTCAGCCGCGAAACTCCGCTGCCGTCCTGCCCGTTCTTGTAAGCGACCCATACTTTGAGTTTACCCGCGCAGACGTCGTGATATTCGAGTTCTTCAATCAATCTTTCGAGGTTCCGGATCAACCATCCCCACAGCACTTCGGGAGAAAGTGCGGGCTCCCCGAAGCTGCCACCGCGCGAGAGCGCCTTTTGCAACGGTCGTCTTTCCCGAAGGGGTTGCACGGGGATGCCGTTGAGTTCCCACCATAGAGTTTCGCCCGAGGCAGTGAGTAGCCTGCGGACTAGCCGTTGGTCGGCCTTGGCCAGATCGAGACACGACCGGATGCCCCACGGAGCCAGACGCTTTGCACGGCGACCGGCGATGCCGGCGATTTCCGTCACCGGTTGCGAGGCCAGCAGTTCAGTGATCGCGGCGTCCTCAAACACCGCCCGCGCGCCGAACGGTTTAGCGCTATCCGAAATCAGTTTGGCCAAGGTACGGCTCTTGGAAATTCCCACCGTCACCGGCACTCCGATTTCGACACTTCTCGCTGATCCCCACCGCGTGATCGACCTGTGGTAAGTCGTTTTGGGCTTGAAAGATAGAGCTTGCGTCCTGCGAAATGAGGTTAAAACACG
>JAYVYS010000252.1:0-2925 GCA_043784005.1 Isosphaeraceae bacterium | reverse complement strand
TCGTACTCGACGCTGCGGTTGTTCGGGTTGCCGGTGCCAAGGCTCTCCGGATACTCTTCACCGCGTTGCCCGGGCGTGATGAAGATGCCGATTGTCACCGGCATTTCTTTGCGATGAATCAGGTTGTCCATCACGTTGGGAACCTGCAAGACGCCTTTGGGGTTGATCGCTCGTTGTCCGTCCTGAAAAACAAGCACGCATGCCGATTTCTCAGGTGTATAACGCGCGGGGACATAGATCCAATACTTGTGTACGGTTCCTGGTATGATTTTGCTTTTGAACAGAAAAGGTCCGTCCAGTTTTCCTTTGGGAACGCCGTCCTGCGGCATGGAATCGGGGCCGATTTTGTAATCCTTGGCGATTGGCTTGGGGGACGCTTGTGGTTTGCGAGGGGGGAGTTCTTGCCCGTGGCTGGACTGGCAGACACTCGCGAGACAAATCACGACCAGGACACGAAAGAGTGTCGCCATCAGGTTTGACCTTAAGCTGAAGGACACGCAAGAGTCATCTTGTTTCGGTTTGGCCCGAACAAGATGGAAGCGATCAAGTGATCCGGATCGTTCGCACGCCGATACAGCGTAATGCGGCGGCGGCTCACTTTCCACTGATCTCCGTCCTTGGCACTCAAACCGTGGGGCCGGCCGAGCGATCACTCGGCCGGCGCAGCCGCGCCATCGTGCGATCCTTTCCCGAAGGATCGCGCCTTCCTTGATCCATCGCGAGTGCGGCGATCACACATGGGCAAGCGACTTGTCAAACGTCGGGGATGACCGGGCGTTGGGCGCGGAGATCGGTTCTTTGACGGGGATCACTGAGAGAACGTGCCGTACGGCGGCGAGCGACTCGATTGCCGCATCACGTGCCAAAGGTTCGGTGCTCACAGCCACGGTCCAGTTCCTCTTCAATTGCGAGACCACCCCCAGGGGTCGGCTCTTTCAAAATCCCCTTGCGCGTTGCGACGTGGATGACAGCATGGGGGTTATCGGTTCGCGTGTTGATTCGCCTGTTCAGCAAGACCTGTCGGAGACGAGCCTCAAGCGCCCGCCAGGCCTCGACGACGCACAAGTCGTAGTGCCCGCCATCAAAAAGTTCTCTGGCCTGATTGAGAGACTCGACCTCCCGCCTCGCCAGTTGCGCCATCTTTGATAACCGATCTTGCTCGCCGAGCCGTCGCCGAATTCTCCAGGCGACCAGTTGCGAAAGAGCGACCCAGCCGGTGCCGAGACCGATCGCGACCGCGGGTGCCGCCCACGCCAGATGAGTCACGGCCACGCGATCGGCGAGCTTCGCCGAGAGGAAAAGCCCGAGGTAGACCGGCACGACCAGAATGGCGAGGGCGTACGTTGAGTTGCCGCTCCGTTCGCACCAGGAATGCGGTCGATCGTTCAGCAGCGTCACCGCGTAGAGATACACACACAGGCTGAGCAGCCCGGCGGTCAGCGAATAGGCGTAAAAGATTTTCAGGTCGTGGCCGAGGTATAAGAACCCTCGGTCAGAGAACCGATCGAGGAACGGATGGAGCGCGAACAAGGTTCCCAGCAAGGCCAGCGCGTAGCTGATCTTGAGCTTGGTGAATTCAGTCACCGGCGTGATCCTCCTCGGGCTTCGCGCCAAGCGTTCGAGCGAACAGTACACGGCGCGGTCCGAGGATATTCGCCGCGTTAACTCGGAGATTGGCTGATTCGCGGGTCGATCGATTAAGGCTTGTATGAAATCGCGACCCGTTGACGCTTAGAGAACCTCGGGCTGTTCACGCCCTGGGTTGCTGCGTAGCCTGGTCAGGATCTTTTCGCCCTTCTCTTTGGCATAGACCTTGACTCCGGAGACGGCGTCGCCCATTTTCCCCACCGAGGCGCGCCAGACCGCCTTTGAGACGCGAGCACTTCCTGTCGAAACGATCGCGCCAAGATATTGTGCCGCCTCAGAGGTCGCCGAACGTCTCATTGAGGATCGCGGCTCGACGACAAGGGCCCCGCAGTGACGCCTCGCGATGATGCCTACCCGCAACGTGAGAAAAGCGTTGGCGCTCCCGTTTAAAACGCAGTTCGTGAGGATCGTTCCGGCCACTTGCAGTCCTGGCAAGCTCGCCCCCAGCGCACCGATCGCCGACGAGAGCACCGGCTCAACCTGATCGCTGAGATCAATATCCTGAAGCTCACCCGCGATGAACGACGTGCCGACGACATTGGCGTAGAGATGCACGAGGTCTCGGACGGCGGGACGCTGATAGTAGATGTGGGCCACTTTCCAGACCAGCCTCGTCTGTGCCGCGAGGACGAGCATTCCGTCCAGCCGCCCACTCTGGGAAACGGCCGTCGCCAAAAAGATGCCCGAGGCCGTATCGCGGACCATCAGCGTCGCTTTGTCGTCAAGTACGCGGAGCGCCGCTTCAATTCCCTGACGGTCGGTGAGGTTATGCCCGACGAGATGCGGGCTCGCCGAGAGTCGCTCGCCCAGCCTCTTCAAATGCGTTTCAAATTCTGGCGAAGACTCGTTCGCAGGCGGCACGAGCGGGCTTGGCAGGCGGAGGACCAGGACGAACGGGACCCCGATCAACACCCCGTAGGTCGTCATCAAACTCCAGAGTGTCACCGTGCCCAAGGTGGGATGAATCGCAGTGGTGAGTTGAACGACCTGAGCCGTCTGATTGAGAACCAGGATGGCGCAGGACAGAATCACCGTGCCGCTTCCGTAAAGGGTAACGAGTCGAAGGGTTCGGTTCATCTCGGCTCAGTCCCCCACGAGTGGATGGTTCTGAAATCGCGCGTGCTGTCGTTCTTTGAATTCAATCCATGATCGGGAGAAACCAACAAAGATTCTCCGATTTTTTCGATTCGGGATATGAGGTTATTCGGTTCTTCATCAACAATCTTAACGTCTTTTTGAGACGTCGTCATTGTCGGACCATGATGACTGCCCGCGACT
>JAYVYS010000251.1:0-5857 GCA_043784005.1 Isosphaeraceae bacterium | reverse complement strand
ATGGCGCGCTGGCCGCGGTCGTCGAGGAGCTTGAGACACTCTGGTTGACCGAGACCGTGCGAAGTGAACGGCCCACGGTTCTCGACGAAGTCCGTCAGATGCTCAATATCGTGCAGAAAACGCTCTTTGAGGTGATTCCCGGACTCTATCGCGAGCTTGAGATCGCGATTCATCAAGTCTATCCCGAGCTTCAGGCCCATGGCGTTCCCGCGCTCTTGCGATTCGGCTCGTGGATCGGCGGAGACCGCGACGGTAATCCCTTCGTCACGCATGAAGTCACCACCGAAGCCATTCGGCTCCAGCAAGAGACGGTGATCCGGCATTACCTGGAGCGGCTCGACGAATTGAAATGGCGGCTCACCTCATCCGCCTCGATGGCCCCTCTCAGCATGGAACTGAACCGCTCCATGGATGTTGACCAGGCGTTGTTTCCCGAGATGGAATATCGCCGGGCCTACGAGCCTTACCGACAGAAATGCCGGTATATCATCGCGAAACTCAATCGTACCCTTGAGAATACCCGCTCGGCCACGCTCCACTGGGGTGATACGGCCTCGGCGGCGGAAGCGCCAGGCGTTTATCTTCGTCGCGCCGACCTCGTCAACGATTTGACGTTGATCCGCGACAGCCTGCGTGATGCGGGAGCCACGGCCCAGGCCTCGGGAGCGCTGCTCGACCTGATCCGGCTGGTTGAGGTCTTCGGGCTTCACATGCTCACACTCGACGTTCGTCAGCACAGCGCCCGCCACGCCAAAGCGATCGACGAGGTCTTTCGCTGGGCGGGTGTTTGCGATGGCTACCTTGCACTTTCCGCCGACGAGCGCTTCGACTTGCTTGCTCAGGAGATGACGACCAACCGCCCGCTGATCCCCACGCACCTTCCGTTTTCGGACGACACCTCCGAAGTGATCAAAACCTTTCGAAGAATCGCATCGATTCTCGATCGGCTCGCCCCGGAAGCCATCGAGAATTATATCATCAGCATGACGATGGAGCCGGCGCACTTGCTCGAAGTCCTCTTGATGGCGCGCGAGGCGGGACTCTATCGGCCAAATGAGAACGTGAGCCGTATTAACATCGTTCCACTCTTTGAGACGTTGAACGAACTTCAAAACGCTCCGGTAATCATCGGCCGGCTGTTCGCGCTTCCCGTTTACCGATCTCACCTCGCGCTTCGTGGAAATCTTCAGGAAGTGATGATCGGTTACTCGGACAGCAACAAAGAGAGCGGGTTCCTCCCCTCGGTCTGGGCGCTTTATCAGGTCGAGACGGCGTTGGTCGCGACCGCCGAACCGCTGGGGATCAGGATCAGGACCTTTCATGGTCGCGGCGGCGCGATCGGACGCGGTGGTGGACCTGCCAACCTGGCGATACTGGCGCAGCCTCCTGGCTCGATCAACGGGCGAATTCGTTTCACCGAACAAGGTGAGATGATCACCGATCGTTACGGACACCCCGCCGTGACGCAACGGCATCTCGAACAGATCTTGCATGCCGTCCTGGTGGCAAGCTTTCCGACTCGCGCCGAGCAACAGCCCGACCCGCAGTGGGAGATCGTGACCCGAAAAATGGCGGCGACCGCGCGCAAGCATTATCGCGGTCTTGTCTACGAGACCCCCGATTTCATCCCGTACTTCGAGCAAGCCACGCCGTTAACGGAGATCGCCGAATTGAAGATCGGCTCTCGCCCGGCCAGACGCACCGGGGCCAAGAGCATTGAAGACCTTCGCGCGATTCCTTGGGTCTTCAGCTGGATGCAAAGCCGGCATACGCTGCCGGGTTGGTTTGGACTGGGAACAGCCATCGAGGAACTCCTCAACGAGGAACCCGAGGCCCTTGCGACCTTACGTGCGATGGCCCAGCGCTGGCGCTTCTGGCGGGTCGCGCTCGAAAATGCACAAATGATCTTAGCCAAGGCCGACATGACCATCGCTCGGCTCTACGCCGACCTGGTACAGGATCAAGCCATCGCCGATCGCATCCTGGGACGGATTCGCGCGGAATACGAACGAACCATCGCGATGCTCAAAGTCGTCACGAATCAGGATGAACTGTTGGGTCACAAACCGTTCCTTCAGCGCTCGATCGCGCGTCGCAATCCAGCGATCGACCCCCTAAGTTTGATCCAGGTGGAACTTCTCCGCCGAATTCGTAGCGGCGCTCAGTCCAATCCGGAACTCGAACGCGCTGTGCTTGAGAGCATCCAGGGTATCGCCGCGGGGCTCAAAAACACCGGTTAAACGCTCAAATACCGGACGAAAGCGTCGGAAATCGTGTCATTTCGCTCGATCAGGTTTCGAACCGGAGATCAAGCCCGGCCTTGATTCTTTTGATGACCAGCTCAAGGGCGTCGACAAGCTCTTCAATCAGGGAGAGTGTCTGTCGTTCTCGCGAAGCATCTTCGAGGTATCCCGCCGCCTCAGAGAGTTCCGGGTAGCCGTACATGCCGCCGGTGCCGCGAAGCTTGTGGGCTTCCGCCGCCACCCGGATGAGGTTGCGGTCACGAATCGCCGAACGAATTCCGTTAAACCGCTTTGGCAGTTCGCCGACGTACTCGCGAAGCAGGGGTAGGTACCCCTCGTCGCCGGCGAATGTTGATGATAAGGGGATCTTAGCGACCACTCGCAGGGAGATGCTAGGCAGCGGCTCCGCAGTGGATTTCATCGCGAGCGAACGTTCAAGTTGTCGTTGAAGCGTCTCGGTAAGTTTTCCGATTTGAACGGGCTTTCCAAGGAAGGCGTCGCAACCTGCCGCGTGACAACGTTCCTCCACACCTTGCATCGTCAGCGCGGTGAGAGCGACGATGGGAAGGCGACAGCCCAGTCGCCGGAGGAGTTTCGTGGCCGAGTATCCATCCATCACGGGCATCTGGATGTCCATCAAGATGAGGTCGAAAGCCTCGGACATTCCTCGATCGACTGCGATGCGTCCGTTCTCGGCGATCGCGACGGAGAGCGCCAGGCGTTCAAGATAAAAAGCGAGAGCCCGCTGGTTCTCCTTGCTGTCCTCCGCGAGGAGCACTCTTCCTCGCAATGTCTTGGCGGGCGGAAGGACCGCCGACTCTAGAATGCTCGCGAGGATCGGCCTTTGATGGTTCATGTGGGCCGCCGGGACAGTGAGCGTTGACGCTGACGAACTGTGGAAAACATGTCGCCATACTCCGATCCCATTCGCATCCGCCAGGTTGGACGCTTGCGACTTGTCCCGATCTTGAATTGCAATGAAGCGATGGCGTCCGTCCCTGACCATCGACATACCATTTTCTTAGCACGTGAAACCGCAAGCGTCCATGCGACCCGTGACGGTGTTTTGAATCCTTGCGATGGGAGAATGAGAGGGCGTCGGGTTGAATACGTTTATCGCCTGACGCATGCTATTCGTTAGTAATAATGATATCTATTTAAGCAAAGGTAGTCAGTAGGCTCCTCGCCCTGAAAGCATTGCCGGGATCGTGCGGGCGATCAATATCAAGTCAAACCAGAACGATCGTTTGGCGATGTACTCGAGGTCGAGACGGACCTGCTCTTCGAACGAGAGGTCCGCCCGTCCACTCACCTGCCACAGGCATGTCAGACCCGGTGTGATGACAAGTCGGGTTTGCTCTTCGGCTGTGTATCGCTCAACCTCGGCGGGCAGCGCGGGGCGAGGTCCGACGATGCTCATATCGCCCTTCAAAACGTTCCAGAGCTGCGGCAATTCGTCGAGGCTTGTGCGTCGGAGAATTCGTCCGACGCGGGTGATTCTCGGGTCGTTCTTCATCTTGAACGTCACGCCCTGAGCGCCGTGCTGATTCTTTGCTTGGAGCGCGCGGCGGTGTGCCTCGGCATCCACGACCATTGAGCGAAACTTGTAAAAATAAAACGGTCGACCGCTCTTCCCGATTCTAAGCTGACGGAAGAACGCGGGGCCTCCGTCCCGTTTCACCAGAAACGCGATCAGTCCAAATACCGGCGTTAGTGCGAGTAGTGCGCAAGTTGTCAAGGTTAGGTCGACCCCGCGTTTGAGTCGATCGTGTCGGGAAGCTCGCCCTAGATCTTTCGTCAGACCGAGGCTCATCCGTCGGCGGCACCGAGACCCTCTCATGCTCATGACGGACATGTTTTTATTTCCCTCCCTCGGAACGACCTCGAACGATTTTAGACGCATCGGGAATGGATAAAGGCAGGCATCGTGCCAACCTTTCAACAGGGTGGGTGAGGTGTTGCATTCCGGAATCATGGGGACGATTGAGACTTCGAGTTAGCTCTCGTTCGGCGGCCGGTCGGGTGATTATTTGACACATAGGGGTAGTGGCGATGGTTTCTCAAATTGAGAAGGAATCGAGGTCAGATTGAGAATTCTCGAAGATCGAGGGGGAGTGATTTTCAATCCGTGGAGAGGAATTCAAAAAACTGGGTGCCAAGGGTTCGATCGCGTCCTAGGTTTATGATAAGGATTCTTGCGCATGAACTACGCGATCGTGACACCTAGTTATGGACCAGACTTTGAGCGATGTCGGCTCTTATGCCGCTCCATGGACCGAATGGTCACGGGAGACTATCGCCACATTCTGGTCGTCGATGAACGTGACCGCGATCAGTTCCGGGCGCTCGAAGGTCCGCGCACCGAGATTCGCACCGTCGAGTCGGCCCTGCCCTGGTGGTTACGACGGCCGCCTTTCGTCAGACGCTGGTGGTTCAGTTTCAAAACGCCTCCCGTGCGAAACTGGGTGCTCCAGCAACTGGTCAAGCTCTCGGTAAGCGACTTCATTGACTGCGACAATTACGTCTTCATCGATTCGGACGTGGTTTTCATTCGCCCGTTCCAGGTCGAGGATTTTAGCGCGAACGGATGTTTGAGACTCTTCCGAGTCCCCGGCGCGGCCAGAAAACCGTCGCATTTCCCCTGGCATCGCGTCTCCGCGGAGCTTCTCGGGCTCCCTTCTACCGACTACTTCGGCGCGACCTATATCGGCAATCTGATCACTTGGCGACGAGAGCACCTCATCGCCCTTCATAAGCATATCGAGTCTGTGCATCGACGCCCCTGGCTAGAGACGGTGTGCCGGCACTGGCATCTCTCCGAATACATCCTCTACGGAATTTTCATCGAGCATGTGCTGGGTTTTGAGAATTCGACACATAACCCGGTGGATCTTCCGCTTTGCCACATCTCTTGGACATATCCTTTGGAGTCAGACGAAGATCTCGAAAGGTTCTTTTCCGAAGTGCGATCAAACCATGTCGCTGTCATGGTCTCATCGAAACAGCACATTCCTATTCCGCGATACCTCCATCTCTTGCCACCAGAGGCTCGATTCGCGGAATCGCAAGCATGAACCCTTAACGAGGTGAACCTTGATCGCGACTCAAGGGCGGAGGATCGGTTACGTCGGAGTCGACATTCTCAATAACGCCACCATTTGCAACGAGGCTTCGGGGCTACTCGCGGCGGGTGTCCCGCTGGAGGTCGTTACCGTTTATCGCCACGAGCGACCCACGTATTATCAGGACCATCACCTCAATGCCCTTCAAGAGCGCGTGACGCACCTCTTCCCGCTCTCTCCCTTGGAGGCGGCGAAAGTAGTGATAGCGTCGCCGTTTGTGTTTGGCCGCGGCTTCGCGCAGTTCGAGGCGATCAACCCTGTCGTGAAGGCGCCGTCGCTGGTCTGTGACGACGGCACAGTACTGATGGACTCGACGCTGATCCTCGACTATGCCGATGCGCTCGCCGAGCCGGGCAAGCGCCTGATGCCGACGAAGCTCCTGGACCGACAACATGCACTGCGCGTCGTCGGTCTCGCGCTGGCGGCCTGCGAGAAGAGCGTGCAGATCGTCTACGAGCACCACACGCGGCCGGCCGAGAAGCTGCACCGCCC
>JAYVYS010000250.1:0-3653 GCA_043784005.1 Isosphaeraceae bacterium | reverse complement strand
CGCGCGCCGTTTGTGGATGTCGTGATCGGACCGGGTCAACTTGGAAGAGTTTCCGAGCTTTTGGTCCTCGCCAAGGAACAAAACGCCCCCCAGATGGCGGTGAGCATGCCGAGAACGGGCGGCAGCCGCGATTCGGTCACCGCGAGCTTTTCCGAATACGACCCGCTCCGCGAGCCGAGCATGCGGCCAAACTCGTTCCAAGCCTACGTCCGGATCATGATGGGTTGTGACAAATTTTGTACCTATTGCGTCGTCCCGTCCGTACGAGGACCGGAACAAAGTCGCTCGCCCTCGGTCATCCTCCAAGAATCTCGACAGCTTGCCGATCAAGGCGTCAAGGAAATCACGCTCATCGGCCAAACTGTGAATAGTTACAAGTTCAACGAGCCAGATGGCCGAACGACCCGACTTTCCGACCTCTTGCTGCAGCTTCACGACATTCCAGGCGTCGAACGAATCAAGTTCGTAACCAACTTTCCCAACGATATGACCGACGATCTCCTTGAAGCGGTACGAGACTTGCCGAAGGTCGCCCGCTACCTTCACGTCCCCGCACAGAGCGGGTGCGATGAGGTTCTCAAGCGAATGAAGCGGACATATTCCGTGGCGCTTTATGACGACATGTTGAGCCGAATTCGCGAGACAATCCCCGATGTGGGTGTTTCGAGCGACTTTATCGTAGGTTTCTGCGGCGAGACCGAGAGTTCCTTCGAGCGATCCATGCGACTTGTGCGGCGCGCCCGTTTCAAGAACAGTTTCATCTTCAAATACAGCGCTAGACAAGGGACCAAGGCCGACACGCTCTATGCCGACGACGTGCCGGAACTTGTCAAAAAACGCAGGAATAACGATCTGCTTGAAGCCCAGAACGCGATTTGTCTGGAAGACAATCGGCCGTTTGTCGGCAAAACCGTCGATGTGCTTGTGGAAGGACCAAGCAAGACCGCTCTCAGAGGCGAAGGATTCGGAGAGAGTGGATTTGGACAGTTGACGGGAAGGTCTTCTTGTGACCGGATCGTGGTTTTCGAAGGCCACGAACGGCTCACCGGAAAGATGGTGAAGATCCGCGTGGAGGAGGCCACGATGGTGACCCTGTTCGGAAGTGTGGAGACAACGGAAGCGGGCGCGTCGAGGGTCTGAAGCAGAGAGGTGAGGCGTTGGGATCAGGGCTGGAAAAAGGACGACGGATGGGAAGTCCACTCATCGACCTTCTCAGGCGTTGGGCGGAAATGGCAGGGATCGACGCCCGACGGTTGCCGGCGGCGAGCGGTTCTTACACGCGCCTCGAAAATTACCATGACGCCTGCCGTCCTGGAATTCCCAGGAGAGAGATCCTGGCCTGGGAACGTCGGCACGGATTTCAGCTTCCTGTGGGCCTTCGCGCCTGGCTCGTCCTCTCGAACGGGCTTTACACCCCGAGCGGTCCGTTGATCCATCCCCTTTCGGCGATTGGACCGATGGTTCCTTTCGCCAGGTTACCGGAAGTGGTTGTCCAACCGGAAAGCTGGTTCGAGCTGGGAAATCCGAATGTGGAGACCGTTTGCATCGACTTGGCGTACCCGTGGCCCTCGCCCGATGGCGGGCCGCCGATCTTCACATCGGGTGACGATCAGACACGAAGTCGCCCACTGTTGATCGCGCCGAGCTTTGAGACTTGGTTCGTCGCATTGCTTCACCACGAAGGTCGAGAATACTGGTTTGAACCCGATTTCCTAGACCTTGGCAATCCTTGGGAGGCCCACAAGCGGTACGCTCCCGCACCGCCTTTGCCTGATCGTTTGCGGGCGCTCGCGCCGTTTGTGCTGCCCCTGATGCATCCAGGCGCGGACGACCGATCCATCGCCTCCACACTGGGGATCAGCCGAACCGACCTGGAGGCCCTTTTTCGCCACCTCCAGCACGGGCACCACGGCTTCGCGGCTCCGTAAACTCGAACCGAAATCGAGGAAGTCGAGGTGTCGACAGTGCCCGGCAAGATCAACGTGAGCGCCGAATGGTTCGGCACGATCTTGACCGATCCTGCCACAACCCGGCTCTGGCTCGGCGGACTCGGCATTCGCGATGTCGAGCGTGGTGCGAGGGACCTTCGCGATCTCGCCGAAAGAGCCTTGGACCCCTTCGCGGTGTCACAACTCGCCTTTCACCTCGACGCGCTCTTGCCGCGCTGTCCCGATCCCGGAATGGCGCTCTCGAACCTGGAACGATTGCTCAGCGCTTGCCCCGATCCACACGCATCGCTTCGCTTGCTCACCCAGCACCCGAGAACCACCGAAGTCCTTGTCCAGCTCTTCAGCACGAGCCAGCATTTCAGCGAAGTGATGATCGGCGACCCCACACTTCTGAACTGGCTTCGCGCCGGGCCCGTTCGATGCGACCGGGCACAACTGCTGGCCGAACTTCAGGACGCAGTGTACACATCGGTAGGTGAGGACGCCGCGAAACTCGCGCTCCGGCGTTTCCGGCGACGCGAGATGCTCAGGATCGGCTATGACGATATCGTCCGGGGTGCCCCTCTCGAAGTGACCACCCTCGACCTTTCGCATCTGGCCGAGGCGAGCGTCGAGATCGCCTATCAGCTCGCGCGCGACCGTGTCGAAGAGCGGTTCGGGCCCCCCGTCGGTCGCGATGGCCGTCCCGCCCGTTTTGTGGTTCTCGCGCTAGGTAAGCTTGGCGGACGAGAGTTGAATTACAGCTCCGATATCGATTTGGTTTTCCTCTACAATGTGGAAGGCCAGACAACCGGTCCACGCGCCGTTTCCAATGCCGAGTTTTTTGCCAAGATGGGGGGCGAGATCGTCCGCTTTCTCGCCGATCACACAGCGCTCGGGCAGGCCTATCGGGTCGACATGCGGCTTCGCCCCGAAGGCAACCACGGTGAGCTCGCCCGTTCGCTCGCCGCCACTCTGGGATACTACGAAACTAGCGGACGCACGTGGGAGCGCCAGGCCCTCATCAAATGCAGGCCGATCGCCGGTGACCTCGCACTGGGTCGCGAATTTCTGGAAGCCATCACGCCGTTCGTCTATCGCCGCTACCTTGGCGCTGCCGAGATCGGCGAAATCAAAGCGATGAAAAGGCGAATCGAACAGCGTACCGTCTCGGCGGGGACAGCCGCCGTCGAGGTCAAGACGGGTCACGGGGGCATCCGCGACGTCGAATTCGTTGTCCAGTTCCTCCAACTTCTGCATGGCGGTCAGTACCCCGAAGTTCGCCACGAAAACACGCTGACGGCCATGGCACGCCTCGAACAAGTTGGCTGCCTAACCCAGGAAGAGCGCGGGATCATGGAAGATACCTACCGCTTCCTGCGCCGCGTCGAGCACAGGCTCCAGACCATGTTCGACCGCCAGACCCACGAGATGCCCCGGGGCAAGGAGGAGCAGCGCACTCTCGCCGTGCGATTGGGCTATCCCCCCGCCAGCATGTGGGAGGACCGGACCGGGCCGACCCAGCGTTTCCTGGCCGACTACCGCGGCAAGACCGAGAAAAATCGCGCGATCCTGAATCACCTGATGCACGACGCCTTTGCCGAGGGTGGCCCGGCCGTCGACCCGGTGGTCGACCTCGTGCTCGACCCCTCGCCCGGCCCCGAGCTGATCGAGGCGGCGCTGAGTCCCTACCCGTTCCGCGACAAAGCGACCGCCTATGCGAAC
>JAYVYS010000249.1:0-2033 GCA_043784005.1 Isosphaeraceae bacterium | reverse complement strand
GCAACCGGCGTCCTCCACCCGATTCTGAAGTGCTCCGTGGAACCCTTCGCACGCGTCCGCTAAACTACGTTCTGCACGCTGATTGAAATCCACCTACCGACCCTTTGGGTCAACCACTCATTCCATCGTTGCGAGGGATCTCTCCGTGAATCGCAGAACGTTTATGAATGTCGCCGGGGTGCCGAGTCTGGTGATGTCGGCCTTGATCTCGGTGGGCGCACCAGCCCGCGCGGATGTGAAACTGCCGGCGCTCTTCGGCAATCACATGGTGCTTCAGCAAAAACAGGCGGACAAGGTCTGGGGCAAGGCCGATGCCGGTGAAGAAGTGACCGTGACCATCGCCGGTCAGACAAAAACCACCAAGGCCGACGACAACGGCAAGTGGTCCGTTACCCTTGACCCGCTCAAGGCGGGCGGGCCGCACGAAATGACGGTCAAGGGCAAGAACACCGTCACATTTGATGATGTGCTGGTCGGCGAGGTCTGGATCTGCTCGGGCCAGTCAAACATGCAGTGGGACCTGGGTCAGGCCAACGATGGCGACCTTGAGGCCCTCGCCGCCAACTTCCCAAAGATCCGCCTCATTTCCGTGCCGCAGCTTGGAACGCAAGAGCCCAAGGACGACTTTCGAGGCCAGTGGGAACTTTGCACGCCCGCGACCGCCAAGGGGTTTTCGGCTGTCGGTTTCCTGTTCGGTAGACAGCTTTATCAAACCTTGGATGTGCCGATCGGCCTGATCGACGACGCCTGGGGGGGTTCGGCGGCCGAGGCCTGGGTGCGCAGGGATCTTCTCGAAAAAGATGAGAAATATAAGGGACTGATCGATCGCTGGGTCGCCCTTGAGAAAGATCAAGATTCACTCAAGGCAAAATATGAAGAAGCCCTGGAGAAGCACAAAGAGGCTGTCGCCAAGGCCAAGGAAGACGGCAAGCCCGCGCCGCGTGCTCCTCAGAGCCCAAGCGGTCTGATGAACGGCAATTCGCGGCCGGGTAACATCTATAATGGTGTGCTCAAGCCCACGATTGGTTATGGGTTAAAGGGGGCGATCTGGTATCAGGGCGAGTCAAACGCGAGCCGAGCGTACCAGTATCGCAACCTCTTTCCGTTGATGATCCAAAGCTGGCGCGATGAGTGGGGGATCGGCGATTTCTCATTCTACTGGGTACAGCTCGCCGACTTCATGGCCGAAAAGTCCGAGCCAGGAGACAGCGCCTGGGCCGAGCTTCGCGAAGCCCAGACGATGACCATGAGCAAACTCAAGAACACTGGCCAGGCCGTGATCATCGACATCGGCGAGGGCCAAGACATCCATCCCCGGAACAAGCAAGACGTCGCCAAACGGCTCGCTCGTTGGGCACTCGCCAAAGACTACGGCGTGAAAGTTCCCTATCAAAGTCCGACATATACGTCGATGGAAGTGAATGACGGTAAGATCATCGTGACCATCGACAACGCGACAGGCGGCCTCAAGGCGTACGACTTCCCGGAGGTCAAAGGTTTCACGATCGCGGGCAAGGATAAAAAGTTCTACAAAGCCACCGCCAAGCTCGTGGGGAACAACAAGGTGGAGGTCTCCGCCGAGCAGGTTTCCGAACCCGTCGCGGTTCGTTACGGATGGGCTGATAATCCTATCTGTAACCTCTACGGCAAAGACGGACTTCCCCTCACCCCGTTCCGCACCGACGACTGGGCGGGGGTGACGGCCGAGGCGAAGTGAACAGGTAAGGCCACATGGGGTCGAGTCATTGAGGCCCACCAAACATTGGACCATGGCGGGCCTCGAAGACTCGACCCGCCCTACAAGTTCACGATATACATCATCGTATCGGCATTAGTGGAAACGACGCCTCTGAAGCCTGTTGCACGCGAAGGTTCTGATCGTCTTGATTCGCCGCCGGACGTGTGGCTTTGGGAAGCAGCACGGCGCGGCGGCGGGCGTCGACCATCGACGGAAAAATCGCGGAAATCTGTGGGAGGGCTTGCTCCACGAAGGACTTCAACTCGCCGGTCGTCAGGTTGTTGTCATGGTTAAA
>JAYVYS010000248.1:0-2829 GCA_043784005.1 Isosphaeraceae bacterium | reverse complement strand
CCGATCCGATAGACCTCGGTCACTCCAAGCGCTCGACAGGCCGCGAGGAGGTCGGTGTTATAGCCGCCGAATGGGGTCGGAGGGACAACCACGGCGATTTGCGAAACACCTGCCGCCTGCGCGGGGACTACCGTCATCAAAAGTGAAGACGGATACGCCGCGGCACCACCGGGAATACACACGCCCACGCGACGCAAGGGCCTGTATCGCAAGCCAAGTTCGCAGCCCGGTCCTTTTCGCATCACGGCGTCGCGATTAAGAATTCCCGACTGGAACGCGAGGATGTTCTCGCGCACCCTTCGAATTGTCTTCAAATAGCTGCGATCCGCGGCTTTGTAGGCAGATTCCAACTCATCGGGGCGGACTCGAACGGCGTCAGGTTGGAGTAAGACTCCGTCGATACGTTCCGTGTAGTCGAGAACGGCCTCAAGCCCCCGATTTTGAACATCCGCGCAGATCCGCTCGACAACCTGCTGCGGGGTCAGCGGCTCTCCGAATACGGCAATGGTCTTGGCCTGTCCTTGGGGACTGACCACGTTTCCATTGGGACTGAGCCGACGCCTGAGCCCTCGGATCGCCTCGCGCGCATCGTCGTTCGCACAGTCGATCCTGCAAATGTTTAAAGTCGTCGTCATCGGCTTCAAGGGCTCTCCAACTGAACAGGTTAGAAAGGCATTGTAGCGGTGCCGTCAACCAAGTGCCCTACGTTTCTTTGTTCCGATCCTGGGAGACTGGTCGAAACGAATCGCGGTGATTGACCTAATGAGGCGGTTCCGCTGAAAATATGCGGTTCTAACGGATTCCAACCGCTTCAATCGAGGTCTTTTCTGATGGCCGACCCCGTGATCGATTTGAGATCCGACACCGTGACTCGTCCCACCGCCGCGATGCGTTCCGCCATGGCCTCTGCCGACGTGGGAGACGACGTTATGGGGGAAGATCCCACGGTCAATCGACTTCAGGAGAAAACGGCTGAGCTTCTTGGCAAAGAAGCAGCCCTCTTCGTACCGTCCGGCACCATGGCCAACCAACTCGCGATCGGTGTGCATATCGGACCCGGTGATGAACTGCTCTGTGACCCCTCCGCACACGTTTACGTCTGGGAAGGTGGGGCGATCTCGCGACTCTGGGGTGCCACGGCCAGAACCATCCCGACCGAAAACGGCCTGCTCACTCGCGCGCGTCTCGAAGGCAAGATCCGGCCCGACGACGGCCATTATGTCCGCACTCGGCTCGTTTGCCTCGAAAACACTCAGAACCGAGGTGGTGGTCGTGTCCAGCCTCTTGAACAAATCGCCGAGATTTCGACGTGGGCTCGCTCGAACCGGCTGGGGATGCACCTCGACGGGGCAAGGCTTATGAATGCCGTTGTCGCCAGCGGGATTCCCGCCGACGAATGGGCGTTCCATTTCGACACGGTGTCGATCTGCTTCTCAAAGGGCCTGGGGGCTCCCGTCGGCTCAGTGATCGCGGGGACGACGGAATCGGTCCGTAAGGCGTATCGGCTCAGAAAGGTCCTTGGTGGCGGAATGAGACAAGCCGGCATCCTCGCCGCGGCGGCTCTGTACGCACTCGAACATCATGTCAATCGGCTGGCCGAAGATCATGCGAACGCCAGAATTCTGGCCAAGGCTGTTGAGGAAACGCCTGGATTACGGCTTGAATCCGGCGCCGTTGAAACAAACCTCGTCTGGATCGAGGTCGATCCCGTCTTGGGCACCGCCTCGGAAGTCGCCGCGAAACTGAAAGCGAAGGGCGTCCTCGTTTCGGCGCTCGGTCCGCAGGTCTTACGTGCCTGTACGCATCTCGATGTCTCCGAAGAGCAAGCCGAAGGGGCGGCACGGATCATCAGGGCAATTCGTTAGGTTAAAAACGGTGGTGACTCAAGGCCACTTACATTTCTCCAAGCTGTCTCCGACTGCCTGCGGGAGGATTGCGAAATCCGACATTATTCCTTTTCTCACTGGGAGAAGGTGCCGCGAAGCGGCCAATCAGGGTCATTTTTGCATTGAGCGAACCCCCAGACCCTCATCTGGCCTACCGCTGCCTTCTCCCGGGGGGAGGGACGGACTTCGCAAGCCTCGTGCGACTGACCTTGAGGGGTTAGGCGGTTTACGTTATTTTCGCGACGACTTCAGCTCGCCGACGAATCGATAATATGTCATCACACCGGAGGCGGAAGTTCCGAGACTGTCGTTTCGGGGTGGAAATCGTGGAGTAAGGACACTCCCGGTTGACCTCAAATCGGAAAAGGCAGGATCGGTTTCGACTCAACTGGCAAGGAGGCCTGTCTGTGTCGCAAACTCATTGGGGATGGTTGGCTCTGAGCCTGACGCTCGCATGCGTCACATCGGGCTGCGGGATTGCCCCGAAGTCGTTTGCCAGGATGAACGACCCGGCGGGGCTCACTCGGGCTCGCTCGGTCGGGCTCGGAGAGAACCTTCCCAAGCAGAAGGTCGTACCGGCCTTGATCGACAAGCTGGAAGATCACGACCCCGTCGTCCGGCTTGTAGCCTACGAGGAATTGAAGAAAGAAACAGGAAAGTCGTTCGGCTATCTTCCCTGGGGTGCGGACAATGATCGCGCCGGGGCGGTGTCACGCTGGCGCGGCTGGTGGAAAGACAAGCAAGGTTCTCTGGTCAGATTGGGCCAGAACAATTAAAGTCCCGGCCGGGAGTTGCCGACCGAGCGACGCCTTTGAGCCTCGCAACCGGTCAGGGAGGGCCGACGCGATGAGCAAAAACAGCACACCGACACTCAGCCTCACTGCGCCGATCTTTTTGCTCGGCCGCCGAACGATCGAAATGGCCTCGTACTTCGGAGGTCTCG
>JAYVYS010000247.1:0-5261 GCA_043784005.1 Isosphaeraceae bacterium | reverse complement strand
CGGTCGAGCCGGAGATGCCCGCGTTGTTGATGCTCCGCAACGCGAATCCCGCTCAGAACAACGGGCCTTCCCGCGAAAGGGGCGGCGAGTCGTGCGGCGATGTTGGCGTGAAAGAGAAAGCTCTGGATCAAGGCGGGACGATACGACCGTAGGGCCATGGAGAGGGTGCGAAGAGCGCGAACGGGGCGTCGGGGGCGGACGTCCAGACAATCGACCCTTAACCCCGCCGAGCGCAGGGGCTCGGCAAGCGGGCCTTCGGGTCCAAGAGCGAAAACCCGCGGTGCCCATCGGCTCTTGTTCAGGCCGAGCGCCAGCGAAACCAGGGCCTTTTCCGCCCCTCCGACATCCAGTTCCGTGATGACAAGCGCCACTGGGATCGGCGAGTCGGGCCAGAGTTTTTTTGGAGAGGACAGGATTCGCCGGGCCAAAGATCGCACAGGTTGATTACAATCCGGAAGGAACAGGAAGAGTGGACACCGCACCATTGTGACCGGCGGGAGCGACGGTTTGGAGACCTCGGCGTTTGATTTCGTGCTTCCGGACGATTTGATCGCGCAGCGACCAGTCGAGCCTCGCGATCATTCCCGGCTCATGGTCGTCCGGCGCGACTCGGGGACGATCGAGCACCTGAGGTTTGTCGACCTCCCGGATCTTCTGGGTATCGGCGATCTCCTGGTCCGGAATCATACCAAGGTCGTCCCCGCGCGGTTGGTGGGTCGTCGGGTCTCGACAGGGGGGAAGTGGGAGGGGTTGTTCCTGAAAGTCCTGGCCGATTCCGATTGCTGGGAGATCCTGGCCACGACCCGAGGCAAGCCCGTCGCGGGCGAGTCGGTGGTCGTTGCGGGCGTTGATGCGGAAGAGCTTATCTTGAGCTTGGTGTCGAAATGGGAAGGCGGGCGATGGGTGGTCCGGCCCGAGTCGTCGGAGCCGGTTTTCGCGCTTCTGGAACGGTTCGGATGGGTTCCGCTGCCTCCTTACATTCGCAAAGGGGTGGAAGAAACGGGGGACCGGTCGCGCTATCAAACGGTCTACGCGCGCGTGCCGGGCTCGGTCGCAGCGCCGACGGCCGGACTTCATTTCACCGACCGGGTTTTCGAGAGGCTCGCGGCCAAGGAGATCATCAGTCACGACGTGACCTTGCATGTCGGCATCGGCACATTCCGGCCGATCGAGGTCGAGCGGATCGAAGATCACGTTTTACACGCGGAGTGGGCGGAGCTTTCTCAAGCGACCGCCTCGGCGGTCAATCGCGCCCGAGGAAATCAGAAGCGGGTTGTCGCCGTGGGAACGACCTCGGCGCGGGTTCTGGAGACAGGCGCGATCGCGGCCCCCTCGGGTCGCCGCGAAGTCTCGGCGTTTCAGGGGGAAACGTCGACGTATCTTCGCCCGGGGCACACGTTTCGAGGGATCGACGCCCTGGTCACGAATTTCCATCTGCCGCGCTCCAGCCTGCTGGTGCTCGTGAGTGCCTTCGCAGGGATCGATCTGACCCGAGAGGCTTATGCCAAGGCCGTTCAGGAACGGTACCGATTTTATAGTTACGGCGACGCCATGGTTGTGCTTTGAAACGGTTTACCCTTCGCCTTCCGCCCTTGATAGAGGTAGGGAGGATCGATTGAGTCGCGTTGACTCACCTTTGCGCTACCGATGCCGAGCCGTTGCCTCACGTCGCCGCTCCGGCTGAGCGTTAGACGGGCACCCTCGGCGTGGAAGCGACAGCAAGCTCGGTGACGCGGAAGCTACGATCCTTGGGTTACCCTTTTTGAGTGAGGCGACACGACGGTGAATTTTCATTGACGCCAATCACGTCTCAGGCGATGTAGCCCAGCCCGCTCAGACGATTCCGCAGGATCTCTTCCTCGATCGAAGAATAACCCGCCGCCGATGTGACCACGGCCTCGCCCGTCGCCAACGAACGACCTTGCATTGAAGAGGGAATGTCATGGCCGCCAATCTCCAAAAGCGTGGGAGCCATATCCAAAAGGTGCGCCCCGTCAAGTCGCCCCGAGGGCGGAACATGCGATCCGGCGAGGATGAACGCACCGAACTGCGCGTGGTTGCAATCGTCGGGACCAGTATCGTTTTCAAGAATGTGAAGATCTGAATAACCGACACCACCGATGGACCTCCATGACAGGCCGCCGAAGTGGACGATCAGGTCAGGGGCGACATTGCGGACGTCGCGATAGATCTCCTCGGGTTTGAAGACATCTGTACCCATCGGCCTTCCTTGGGCATCAGTGGTGCCTTCCAGACGCCTTTTGAGATCGTCGCGAAACCGCTCGTAATCCGATGGATCAATGGCACCTTGGGGCTCGCGTCCACGAACATTCAAGAACACGCGGGCGTAGTAGCCTCCCTCGCTCCAGACCTTTGTCTTGTGCCAGTTCACGTCGAGTTTGGCGAAAGGTGTGACCATGCGCGGGTATTCGTTCAGGACGAGAAGACCTTCGCGAATCAGCCATTCGTTGACACAAAATCCACCATCCAGGCGCTGAGCGCCATGATCCGAGAGAACCAGAACATTCGTGTCGTCGGTCAGCAGTTCGAGAAGGGTTCCGATCTCCTCGTCGAGGAGGCGGTAGTAATCGCGGATGGTTTCGGAATACGGGCTGTTGGGCTCGTGGAGGACATGCTCGGGGTCGTGGTACTTCCAAAAACCGTGCTGGATGCGGTCGAGGCCGATTTCAACGAGCTGGAAGTAGTCCCAATCGTGGTTCTTCATGAGGTGCCGCACGACCTTGAAATGGGCGCGCGTCATCGCCAGGATCTCGTCGCGAAGCCAGGCTTTGTCGTGGGTGCGGAACCCCTTGACGTCCACGGGATAGGTGCCGACCAGGGCATCGATCTCCTGACGGATCGCGGCGGGATGCGTGAAGGTGTCGCGGCTGGTATCGGGGGTGAGGAAGCACCCCACCGAGATCCCGTTCACTTTTCGAGGGGGATATCCCGGCGGAACTCCGACGGTGATCGATCGCTTTCCTTCGCGGGCCATTTGATCCCAGAGGGTCAGCGCGTCGATCGACTTCGCATTGACGATCCCCAGTCCTTGATAGGAGTGATCGATGCGATTGCGGAACCCGTAGACACCAAGCGAGCCGGGGTCTTGACTGGTCGCCATGCACATCCAGGCCGGCACGGTGATCGGAGGTACGATGCTCTCCAATCGCCCATGGCATCCGGCATCCATGAGGCGACGTATGTTCTCCAGACGCTCGTCTCCGAAGAGGAGCTCGGGAGCAGCGCCATCTAGGCCGATCACCAGGGTTTTCATCGCAGCGAACTCCCTTCCATGGCGGGACCTTTGGGAACCCCCAGCGCGTCGAGAATCGTCGGGGAGAGGTCCCGCAGGTCGGCCTTCTCCCGTCGAAACGGTTGGTTCATGAACAGAACGCCGGGGACGAGCAAAGGATCGATCATGTGATCGCCGCTCCATTTTTTCGTGTTGTCTTCAAATTGTCCATCCGGCGCACCGCCCAGCGACGTGCCCCACGAGACCCGATAGCCGGGGGCGAAATCGACAAGCAGGTCGGGGGCCTCGTCAACAAACGGACCTGAATACGCGGCCTCGCGAGTTCGAAGCTGTCGGATGGCGACCGTGCCGCGCGCAGGGTCCATCAGGCCCCGCATCCGCTGTGCGATCGTGGCTTTGAGCGGCTCGGCCTCATCGGGCTTGACGGTGCCCTCTCTCTCACGACCTTCGAGATTGAGGTAGATTCCTCCCAGGCCGAGAGCATAGGCCTTGGTTTTCGACCAATCCACGTCGCGCAACAGATCGCGGCATTCCGGGCCTGGCCGTGCTCCGTCACGAAGGGCCAGCAGACCGAGGTCGAAGAGCAGAGTGTTCACGTTCACACCGCGCTGAAAGCTGCCGAATCCATGATCGCTGAGGACGATCACAAGCGTCTCATCGTCGGCGAATTCCAGGGCCTTGCCGACGACCTTGTCTCCCTTGCGGTAATGGTCCTCGATGACCCTCGTCATTTCCGCCGGAGCCGTCGCGCCGCGGTTCGCGGGATGGTCGGGCTCTCTGTAACGCCAGAACAGATGCTGGACGCGGTCGGGCGTGTCGAATAGGCAATAGAAGAGCCCTTCGTCAAATCGTTGAAGCTCGTGGAGCATCATGGCCTCGCGCTCGCGCCAGGCTTGGTCGCACTGATCGAGAAACGCCTCTTCGCCGATCCGTTCGTTGTTGATCCCCGTATGATCCTCGACCATCCCCGTGGTGTGAAACGCGCCGATGCGCGCGGCCAGTTCACCGGCGTATTCCGGGGGGTGGCTGATCGGAAAAAGGGGAGCTTCAGGCTCGAAGTTCAAAGGCGAAGCGTAGAGTTCGAGGGTCGGTTCCAGGCGGATCAAGTGAAAGCGCACCATTCCGCGAATGGACTGGAGCATGCTGAGCTTGAACTTGACGTGCAGCCAATCGCTCCAGTGGCCTTCCTTGATTTCCAGCTCTCGGGGCGAGCCGGACGAACGGATGACGACTTTTTTCAATATCGGGTCGGGATGTACTGTGATGTCGAATCGCAAGTCGGATCGGTCCCGAGGTTGGCGAGGGCCGATGAGATGAGTCGCGATCGTTCCATCAACATCAGCGCGTATGATGACAAGGCTCTCGCTCTCGCGAGGGGTCGCGTCGGCGGCCTCGGTGTAAAACGTGGGAGTGCCCAGGCCGCCTCGCAGGTCGGGGACACCCATGCCCGAAAGCATTGTTCCTTGAATCTTATCAGGAGGATACGTACAGGGACATCGTAGCACGGTCGAACCGATTCCCGAGGTGGTGAGCAGGTCCCAGACGGGGGTCCCGCGCCGAAGATTGACGGCCTTGGGCGGCAGAAACGCGCCTCGCGCCTCGTAGCGGTTCAAGGCGAAGTCAGGCAAATAGGTTTGGGGATCGCGCCTGATGAAATCAAAGATCCCATGGCCGCCCGGATTTGTGCCCGTCGCGAATGTGGACCAGGCGACGGGGGTCTGGGCGGGAGTCGTCGTCGCGACACGCGAGAACCCGCCCCGCGCCCGAAGCCCGTCGAGGTGTGGCAACTCGCCCGCGGCGAGCATCGTCTCGACGATCTTCGGCTCAAGCCCGTCGAGCCCGATGACAATCACCTTCTTCATACGCACGTCTCGATATGCTGGGCTGACTCAACTTCAAACCTTCCCGGGACCTCCGCGAATCCGGTTCCATCGAACAGGATGCCGACGTCGTCATGCTCCTGCATCGGGAAGACTACTACAAGATGAGCGAGCCTGATTTCGTCCCG
>JAYVYS010000246.1:0-10076 GCA_043784005.1 Isosphaeraceae bacterium | reverse complement strand
GGAGGGCGAGTGGTGACCAGGATCGCGCAACTCAAGAATCCCACATCCCGAGCACCCGCGACCGCAACGCCGATGTCTTCTCTTACCCGAGGTCGGCCCGGTCGAGGGCGGTTATCTTCATTCGCGGCCTGGGCTCAATCGGCCTCAAGTGCCGAGACGGATCTGAGCCCGCCCTGGGTTCCCGGATGGTCGGACCCGGCGATCGAGCCGTTATCCGCCCCGCGATATCCACAGCCGGCATCGACTCGGGATGCCTTTCGTGACGGGGAAGGACCGATCTGCCGTTCGGGAGGGCATATCGGGCGATACCGACTGCTCGAACGGATTGGTCGTGGGAGACAAGCTGATGTTTGGAGGGCTTTGCAGACCGACCCGTTCGTCGAAGAAGTGGCGCTGAAGGTCCTCAACTCCACCGCGTGCGATCATCGACGAAGGGCGCAACTTCGCCGCGAAGCCGAGCGCGGCGCACGGCTCGACGTCCCTTCGCTTTTGCCTACATACGAATATGGTGAGGCTGATGGCACCGTCTTCATGGCGATGCCGCTCATTGAGGGCTGTACTCTCGCCACGATCATCGGGCAGAGAAAATCGTTTGAAGAAGGTCAAGCGGAGCGCTGCTCGCATCGGCTTGCGACGGCCCCGAATGCCGTGTATGCTCGTGAAATCGTCAACATCCTTGCCAAAGTGGCACGGGCCGCATCGGGAGCGCACGACGCAGGGATTGCCCACCGAGACATCAAGCCGGGGAATATCCTGCTCAGGAACAACCATCGCGAAGGTGTATTTCTTTGCGATTTCGGCCTCGGACGCGACCTCGACGTGGCCACTCCCGCCCAGCTACGCGATGGTGCGGGTTCGCCGCTCTACATGGCTCCCGAACGACTGCTTCGACGCACCGCGGATGAGGTGCGTGGAGATGTCTACGCTCTGGGCGTTACCTTGTTTGAGGCCCTCACCTTAGGACATCCTCTGCTCGTTCCTCCCGAGCTCGCCAGACCGCTCTGGGCGGTCTACTTGACGACCACACCACCGCGCAAGCCGTCAGAGCTTTGGCCGGAGATTCCACCACGCCTCGAAGCCGTGATTCTCCGTGCCACCGCGCGAGATCCCTTGAAGCGTTATCTCACTGCTGCTCACTTCGCCGACGATCTGGAACGGATCTTCGACGTGGCACGTTCGCTCGACCGGCGACCTCTCAGCAGAGTCTAGATCGACAGGTACATGAGAGTCACACCGGCGAAAATGTTCTCGTCGGATGGGAATGGCCCACCTCGGCAATAGGCTGTGCTTAACTTTCCGGATTCACTCCGGCGATTCCTTACTCTCTTATCCAACCTCACCTCGGTTCAACCCGAGGTCGGCGGCGACACGGCGGGGGGAGACTTGAAGCTCTTTTCGATAAACTGCATTACCGGCTTTTCAAGGAACCGGAGAAAGAACGGAACATGACCGGTGACGTGAACCTTGGTTGGGTCCACTTTCAAATCGAGCTTCCAGCCCGTTCCGCTCAATGTCGCCGCGGTTCGGTCGGCTGACCAGATGACTGCGTTGAAGTGCTTGCCGTGATGTTTCACGGCTTCGTCGATTCCGTGCTGGAAGTTCGCCCGCGCGACTTCCCAGCTTTGCCCGTGGTCGAACGAGAGATTGACCTCTGCCATCGTCCTTCCGACCTCAGTTCAGGGCCTTTGAAAATTCAACCACATCAGATCATGTTTTCATTTCAACGATAAACGGCGACTTCGGGAAGGGCTTCCTTTAGCTTTTTTACGCCCTCGTCAGTCACCTTTGTGCCGATCAAGTAAACCGACTTGAGCCCCTTCATTTCTTTCAATGTATCGAGCCCCTTATCGGTCACGTCGGTCTTGCTCAGCGCCAGGACTTTGAGGTTTTTCAGGTCCTTAAGGTGCGGGAGACCCGCGTCGCCGACTTTGCTTCCGGTGAGGAAAAGCATGTTCAAGTTCGCCATTCCTTTGAGGCTTTCGAGACCGGCATCCGTGACCTGCGGGCTCATGAGAGTGAGTGAGCTGATCGCGGGAAGCTCTTTCAAGGAAGCGACCGCCGCGTCGTTGAACTGGCCGTTATCGACGTAGACAACTTGAACGTTTGGCAATTCCTTGATCCGAGTGAGGCCTTCCTTATCGCCCGCCCAGACCTTCAGGATGTTGACAGTGGTGACTTCACCCCCTTCCTTGGGCTTGTCGGTGCTGAACCTCACGCCGAGCTTTTCAAGCTCCATTGTCGAGAGCTTGAGCTTGAGGTCGGCCAGTTCTTTCTTGACCGCCGCGTTTTCTTTTTGTAGGGCGTCAATTGTCGTTTTGAGCTTGGCCGCGTCGTCGGCGGGTTTAGGCTCATCTTTTTTGGGTTCTTCTTTCTTGACCTCGGTCGTCTTGGCGTCGTCTTTCTTGTCCTGAGCGCGGACCGAGGAAGGCGCAGCGATGAGTGTCAGGGTCAGGACAAGGGTTGCGGCGAGGGTTGCCAGGCGACTTGCCAGGGTGTACATCGAGTGGTTACTCCCGGCCTCGAAACGACGGCGATGGTCGCCTCAGGGCACGTTCAGATGGGTGTCCAATTTCGTAAAGTCGTCTTTTTCGCGGTGGGGCAGGGGGCGGAAGGTGCCGGAAAGCTTGCCTCTTTCCGTCCCTGACCTCAGACTAACCCGACTGACGCCCGTCCGCAACCGTCACGGCCGGTCTGACGCTGTCGGCCGCGCCGTGTTGGTCGATAATATCAGTCACAACCCGGCGAACCACCTACAGATTCGATTCCTCGGGGGAATTCCATGCTGGAAGTATGCGGCCTGGCCAAAACCTTCGGTGTGATCAAGGCGGTCAACGGCGTTTCGTTTGCGGTCGCCGACGGACAGACTGTCGGACTGCTCGGTCCCAACGGCGCGGGAAAGACGACAACCGTCTCGATGATCTGCGGCCTGATCCGACCAGATTCCGGCGAAGTGCGGCTCGACGGCCACATCCTTTCGGGAGACGGCGATCCGGTGAAACGCCGAGTCGGACTCGTCCCACAAGAAATTGCCCTCTACGACGAGCTGAGCGCTCGAGATAATCTCAGGTTCTTCGGCGCGCTCTACGGGCTTGGCCGGGTCGAGCTGGATCAACGGTCCGAATCGGCTCTCGAACTTGTCGGGCTACTCGATCGCGCGCGGGACCGCGTCAAGACGTTCAGCGGCGGGATGAAGCGGCGGCTGAATCTGGCGGCCGCATTGCTTCACGACCCGCAAACGCTCATCCTCGACGAGCCCACCGTCGGCGTCGACCCGCAAAGTCGCAACGCGATCTTTGAGAACCTCGAAGCCCTTAAAGCTCAGGGGAAGTCGCTCCTTTATACGACCCACTACATGGAAGAGGCCGAGCGGCTGTGCGACCAGGTGGTGATCCTCGACCATGGCAAAGTCGTTGCCGCCGACTCTCCCCGAGGCCTTTCTCGGCTGATCCCCGCCACCAACCGCCTTGCGATCGAACTGATCGACACCGACGCGGGACCATGGCTCGACGAGTTGCGGGTCCTTCCCCAAGTCGCCGATGCGGCGCTCGATGGCGAGACTCTTCGTGTCGGTGTTCGTGATCTGACCACGGACACTCCCGCCGTACTGGGCTGGCTCGCGTCCCATGGTCGGGCGTTCTCGCATGTGATGACTGAGCGACCGGACCTGGAATCGGTGTTTCTCTCGCTCACCGGAAGGAGCCTGCGCGACTCATGAGCCTCATCGCGAGATTACGCCCGTTTCGGGCCTTGGTCCGGAAAGACCTCCGCGTCTTCTTGAGCGACCGCCGCGCGGTCATCCTCGGTTTCATCGCCCCGCTCGTGCTTGCCTCGATCTTCGCGTCAATGTCCAGCGGCGCGGGGGAGGGGGGCTCGAAGATCCCTTTGTTAATCGTTGACGAAGACAAGAGCCCACTTTCTCGCGAGGTGATTTCCCAACTTGCCGCCGACGCGAACCTTGAGGTAAAGGAGACGACCCCGACCGAAGTTCGCGGAAAAGTTCACGCGGGCGAGGCGCACGTGGCCGTGGCATTTCCCAAAGGCTTTGGTGCCAATGCGGGCAAGGCCTTCTTCCGCTCCGGAGACGCCGACAAGCCGATCCTGACATTCCTCACCGACCCCACCCACGCCGCCGAATCCGGAATGGTTCGTGGTCTGCTGACTCAACACGCGATGCAAGCCATCAGCCGCGACGTCTTCGAAGGGCAAGGAGGAATCGCGGCGATCGAGGAGGCCGAGCGGCAAATCGATAAGGCGGATGCGCTTCCCAGGCCGCTCCGCGAAGCCCTGAAGCTGATGTTTCGCGACGTCCGCCGGGTCCGCAAGCAATCATCCACCGCGAAAGAGGGAAAGAAAGGCGAGGACGAGTCCGGCTTCGGGTTCGCAACACCATTCGGCATCGAAGAACGAACGGTCGCGGCCAAAGGTCAGGTTGATCGATCGATCATGGCGGCGCACGCCTTCTCCGGGATGGCGGTTCAGTTCGTCCTGTTCGCCGCCATCGAGGCAGGTATCGGGCTTCTGACCGAGCGACAGAAGGGGCTCTGGCGACGTGTCCGCGCCGCCCCGTTGTCGCGATTCGAGCTACTTGGCTCGAAGGCCTTGAGCCAGACGTTGATTACCTTGATGATTCTGGCCGTTCTCTTCGGGTTTGGGGCCGTGGTGTTCCACGTCCGATTCTCGGGAAGCTTCCTCGGGTTCGCACTCGTCGCGACCGCCTACTCGCTGACCGCCTCAGCATTCGGCCTCTTGATCGCCGCCCTGGGGAAGACGCCGCAAGCCGCGCGTGGGATCTCGGTGATGGCCGTGTTGTTGATGGTCTTGCTCGGTGGGGCGTGGATTCCGATGTTCCTGTTCCCGTCGTGGGTTCAAACGCTCACCCTGATGCTTCCGACTCGCTGGGCCGTGGATGGGTTTGAAGGCGCGACCTGGCGAGGACTGGGGTTGGCGGCCCTGGCGTCACGAGCGGCGGTTCTGTGCGGTTTCGCCCTGGTTTTCGGGGGCTTGGCGGCGGTGCGGTTTCGATGGGAAGAGGATTGAAAGGAGGGCGACAATAAGTCAAGCACTCGGTGACCAACACCCGCCCTACAAACCTTGCGTGGCCAATCGCTTATGCGAGGTTCGACCCGGAAGCCAGTTTCGCTTTGGCCTTGTCGGCCTCTTGTTGGCTCATAAATCGAGCGCGAACCAGGATTTGAATACGTTCAGCGGTACTCATCTTCTGAAGGGATCGGACCGCTCTCCGAATCTCCAGGGACATCGATTTCTCCGTGGTCGTTCGTTTCGTAGTCATCGTATATTGTCTCGTCGATTGGTTTAACGAGCCGTGTTCCAAGTATGCGATCTGGATTCCTCACACAAACCTGAACCAACTTCATGACGATCCTCGATTCAACCACCAGATTCCCAGATTCAAATACGTTGCAAAGCTCACCCAAAGCAAATAGGGAGTCATCAACGCGCCGGCGGCCTTGTTGACCTTCCAGAAGGTGATCGTCGTCGCCAGAATCGCTGACCATAGCAATATAATATCGATCGCACCCAGGGTCGGGCTCTTCATCCCGAAAAAGAGTCCTGACCAGGCCAGATTCAACACGAGTTGCAGGACGAACAGCCCGAGAGGGACTCTTCCTCCAGTGAGCCCCACACGCTTCCCGACCAGCCATGCCGCGATTGCCATCATGGTGTAGAGGAGCGACCAGACCGGGCCGAACACCCAGTTCGGAGGGTTGAGCGGGGGCTTCTGAAGCGTTGGATACCACGACGAGACCGCCCCCGCCGTCCACCAGCCGCCGAGGCCTGCCACGGAATAACAAAGCAGGAGCGAGACGATCAGGCCAAGGGTGTTCCGGACAATCGAGCGCTCAGACATGAGGTTTCACTCCGGGGCAGGTGGGGATGGATTCGCGGAAGGTTCGTCCTTAAGCAACCACGTGATCAGTTCGGCAACTCCCGCGCCGTGGTCTTGGGTCAAGACCATGTCCACTTTTTGTTTCAAATCCTCCACCGCATTTGCGACCACCGCGCTGAAACCGCACGCATCGAGCATCGTGAGGTCGTTCTCTCCATCTCCCACGGCCAGGGTTCTTTCCGCCGGGATACCCAGGTCTTTCAGCGCGGCCTTGAGGCCCGTGGCCTTATCCACTCCCGCGGGCAACACCATCACGGCCCGCTTGTTCAGGATGATCTGAAGGTCCAGCCCGAGCGATTGAATGACTTCCGCGACAATCGTCTCATCAGGCCGCCAGGTCGCGACGATCACCCGACCGACCGACATCGGGCTGACCGCTCGCTTTCTCAATGCCTCCAAAAACGATGCGGGAGGCGGCCCGGCCAGGAGGATTACAGAATGGTCCGAAGGTCGATAGATCAACGCTCCGTTCTCCACCACGACCCGATCGAAGAGAGCGAGGCGCGGGCAAACCTGCCGTAACTCGCCGAGATCTCGCCCGGTCGCAAGAATGAGCTTTCGTCCGGAGTTTTTGAGCCGTTGGAGGGCCGCGAACGTTGAGACCTCGACGACACCTGTGCGTGCGATCGTGCCGTCGAAGTCGGTGGCGAATGCGAGGTATTTCATGGTGGAATGACGATCTCGGGTCGACCTGCATTCTCGTCGAACGGACGCTATCGTATAACATCTGATGCGGATGGTTCTTCTTTTCCCTTGACGAGACCGACGTGACCGACGACCCCCAACCCGCCGGGACCGACGCCCGGCGAGGCTTTTCGCTTCCGGAGAACCTGCGGTCACTCCGCCACCGCAACTTTCGCCTGTTTCTCTCGGGTCAACTCGTCTCGACCGCCGGGACGTGGATGCAGTCGGTGGCGCAATCCTGGCTGGTCTACCGATTGACGGGTGATTCGGCGATGCTTGGCCTGGTCGGATTCGTGGGGCAGATCCCCTCGTTGTTGTTCGCGCCACTGGGGGGAAGCCTGGCCGATACGCGAAACCGTCACAAGATCGTGGTCGTGACTCAGGCCGCGTCGATGGTCCTGGCTTTTATTCTGGCAGGGCTGACACTCTCGGGATACATCCATATCTGGCACGTCTTCGTGCTTTCGGGACTGTTGGGACTTACCAACGCCTTCGAAATTCCCGCTCGCCAAGCGTTTCTTTACGAAATGGTCGGCCGGGACGACCTCATGAATGCGATCGCCTTGAATTCTTCAATGTTCAATGGTGCACGAGTCGTCGGTCCCGCCCTGGCGGGGATCGTGATCGCGGCGGTCGGTGAGGGTTGGTGCTTCTTCATCAATGGCACGAGCTTTCTCGCCGTCCTCGCCGGACTGCTCTTGATGCGTCTGGAGCCTTGGAAGCCCGGGCCTCCGTCGGGCCGGTCCGCACTTGGTCACATGGCGGAAGGCTTTCACTTCGTGGCAACCACCGCGCCGGTCCGCGCTCTTCTGTTGTTGCTCGGTCTGGTGAGTCTGACGGGCTTGCCGTTTTCGGTGTTGATGCCGATCTTCGCCGATCAGATCCTTCACGGCGGGCCGAAGGCTTTGGGAATGCTGATGGGTGCCTCAGGCTTCGGAGCGTTGCTCGGGGCCCTGGTTCTGACATCGCGGAAGGGCGTGATCGGTTTGGGGCGATGGGTCATGCTGGGCGCGGGAGGGTTCGGTCTGACCCTCATCGCCTTTTCAACCTCGCGATCTTACTGGCTCTCCGTGGGGCTCTTGATTCCTGCGGGGTTCACGGTGATGGTGCAATTCGGGGCGACGAACACTCTGATTCAATCGATGATCCCCGACCGTCTCCGAGGGCGCGTCATGGCGATTTACGCGATGATGATCATGGGCATGTCTCCTTTCGGAGCATTGTTCGCCGGCTATATGGCCAAGTGGATCGGCCCGCCGGGAACCGTGGTTCTAGGTGGGACGGCTTGTGTGTGTGGCGCTTTGGTGTTCGGGTTGAGGCTCGGCTCGTTACGCACGGAGGGTCGGGCTTTGATCGCGGATCAGGAAAGATAATCGTGGATAGCCGGGATCGCCTTACGATCGCGCGATCGGCGCGGGTCTCCGACCACGCTGCGGTTTGAACTCCGACCGGGCTCGAATGCGCGACGGGGTCGAAGACCCGTGCCGATCCTCCACGATCCGCGCCGATCTTCTCTTGATATTGTGGAGTCGTGGCGCTTCCAGATTGATGCCCCTCAACCCACTGTCGAGTATGATCAGTCGAACAAAACCGCCGATCGGACCAACCGCCTCGGCGAATTAAGATTGGTCACAAGGGATAGCGCGATTCATGCGGATTTCTCTGTTCATCACGTGCTTCAACGACACCCTGTTTCCCAACACCGGCAAGGCCGTGGTGCGTTTGCTCGAACGGCTTGGCCACACGGTTGAGTTCCCGATGGAACAAACGTGCTGCGGCCAGATGCACTACAACACGGGCTATCAGCGCGAGGCGATACCACTGGTCCGCCACTTCGTTGACGTTTTCGGAGAAAGCGAGGTCGTCGTCTCTCCGTCCGCGTCGTGCGTCGGGATGGTTCACGAGATGTATCTTCACGCAGCGAAACTCGCCGGGGATGAATCGCTCGCCAAGGCGGTCGAAGCCATCAGGCCCAAGGTCTGGGAGCTTACCCAGTTCCTGGTCGAAAAGCTTGGGATTGAAAACGTCGGGGCGTATTTTCCGCATCGGGTCACGTTTCATCCCACGTGCCATTCGTTGCGAATACTCAAGGTGGGTGATGCCCCTTTACGGCTCCTGAAGAACGTTCGAGGAATCGACCTGGTCGAATTGCCCCGCGCGGAAGAATGCTGCGGGTTCGGCGGCACGTTCGCGGTAAAAAACGCGGATACATCCATGGCCATGCTCGGCGACAAAATTCGTTGTGTCCTCGACACCCGCGCAGAGTATTGCACGGCGGCCGATAACTCTTGCCTGATGCAGATCGGCGGAGGCTTGCACCGTCAGCGCGCGGGAGTCAACGCCGTCCACATGGCCGAGATTCTCGCCTCGACCGAGGAAACGCCATTCGGCGCACCCGAACCCATCGAGACGGGAGCACACCGATGAGCCGACCCTCGCCCTCCAAAAACCCGATGTCGCGCGACATTGAGCCGATTCCCACCACCCCCGCAATCCGCTTTGAAGAGTCGGCCAAGCTCGCTCTGGCGAATACGCAACTCCGGCGGAACATGGGGAAAGTCACGCAGACGATTCGGGCCAAGCGTCAGATCGTTGTCGATGAAATGCCCGACTGGGAAGGCCTTCGCGAAGCGGGACGCGCGATCAAGGAACGGACGCTCCGGCACCTTGACGACTACTTGATTCAACTCGAAGCCTCGGTGAAACGCGCCGGGGGCCATGTCCACTGGGCGCGCGATGCCAAGGAGGCAAACCGGATCATCACGGCCATCGCCCTCCACCACGGAGCGAAAGAGGTCGTGAAGGTCAAGTCGCTGACGACTGACGAGATCGGACTTAACGAGGCTCTCGCGCACGTCGGCATCAGTGCGATCGAGACCGACCTCGCCGAGCTTATCATTCAGCTTGCCGACGAGCGTTCGTCGCACATCCTGGTGCCAGCGATCCACAAAAACCGTTCCGAGATCCGCGACCTGTTTCGCAAGAAACTCGGCCTGCCGGATTTGACTGATGAGCCGAAAGTTCTCGCCGCGGCGGCGCGTACGCACCTCCGAAGGAAGTTTCTGAGCGCGCCCATGGCCATCTCCGGCGCTAATTTCGCGGTCGCGGACGGCGGTGCCGTCTGTGTTGTCGAATCTGAAGGCAACGGTCGGATGTGCCTGACCTTACCCAAGGTCCTCGTCACGGTGATGGGCCTGGAAAAGGTCATCCCGACCTGGCGAGACTTCGAGGTCTACTTGCAGCTTTTGCCGCGATCGAGCACGGCCGAACGGATGAACCCCTATACCTCCTTTTGGACAGGGGTGACACCGGGCGACGGTCCGCAAGAGTTTCACCTCGTCCTCCTCGACAACAACCGGACCAAGGTTCTCGCCGACACGGTTGGTCGACAGACGCTCAATTGCATCCGTTGCAGCGCCTGTCTCAATATCTGTCCGATCTACGAGCGAACCGGCGGGCACGCCTATAACTCGGTCTATCCCGG
>JAYVYS010000245.1:0-5663 GCA_043784005.1 Isosphaeraceae bacterium | reverse complement strand
AGGTCGAGCGAGGCCACAGCCTCGGGTACGGCTTTCGACGCTTCGGCCAGTTGCCGTCCCGCGGCAATGCGTGACTTTTCAGCGCGAACGACTTCGGAGGCGATGCGATCCTGGAGTTTCATCAGTTCCAACGTTGCGACACGCTGGTCCGCGCCGCGCTGACGCGCAATCGCCCTGTCCGCGAAACCGAGGTTCTGAAGTTCCCAAAATAAGTTCACATCAACATCATTGCGTCCATTGAAGTTTCCGAAAAACCCGTTGACCCCGCCACCGAATCCTCCCGCCGATGTTCGAAGGGCGAGGCTCGGTACGAACGGCCTTAGCCGCGCTTGTCTCAAGCGAACGAGCGTGGCTTCGACGATGGCGCGCGCTTCGGCAAGCTCGGGCCGGGACCGCAGGGCGGTCGTGATCAGGTCGTCGATGGGACAGTTTTCCGGTGCCAGCCGCAACACCGACTCGGGAGGTTCCACGGGGGCGACGACCACTCTCGGATCGAGCCGAACGCGGCGGACGAGCTCGGCGGAGGCCGTCTCAAGCTCGCCGACGGCGGCTTCGACATCGCGCCGCCGGCGCTGCAACTCCGCGAGGCTCCGTCGATAATCGGCTTCAAGACCAGCTCCGGTCCGGGCGTAAGAGCCGGTGATCTTCGAGAGTGTGTCCGCGTGAGCCACCGCCTCGCGGGCGATCGCCAGTCTCCCTGCGGCGCGCTGAAGGTCGAGATAGGCCTCGCCGAGTCCGAGCAATGCGTCATTAAGCGCGGCCTCAACTCCGGCTTTACGAGCCGAGACCACTTGACGTGCGGCGAGAGGCGTGAAAATCGCGTCGGAGAACCGCAAAATGGTGGTCAAACCGCCGATTGGCGCGGGGCCTCCCGCCGGTATCGGACCAGTAACACCCTGACCGAGCGCGGCAGTGGCTCCAAGAAACAGCGAGCTTTTGCTGATATTTTGCACCTGGCCCTGAACAATCTGGGTACTGCCGTCGTGACGTATCCAATTTGGACCAATAAAAAGACTGGGAAGCCAGAGCACTCGCGCCTCGTCCAGTTCGGCAAGCGAGCGCCCGACGTGTTCGCGGGCGATCGCCACGTCAAGATCGCGAGCCCCGGCCAGCCGCATCGCGCCGGGGAGGTCGATAGGCTGAATGCTCTGGTCGAGAATGAGGGTCGCACCAAGCGGTGCTTCGGCACGAGGCTCGACGATCGGTCGAGAGGCGGTGGGTGGCTCGCCCGTTGCCGCGGTCGCGGAGAGGCTGAGAAGACCGAGCATGGCTGAGAATCCGCTAAAGGCGATTCCTCGGGTCACCGGGCAGCCCTCCTGGCTGAGGCCCTGTATTCGCGGATCACGCTTTGAGAGATTCGGCCGAAGGCCCTCCGTTGGATAAGAAACATCTGTAACTCGCACCGGTCCTGAGCCCGACGATCGTCACGAGCTGTCTCACTTCGTAGGTGGAACTGTCGGTTGTTCATGTGGTACGGGTTGTACGTCCTGGCCCTCCGCGAGGTCGGCCCCGGAGGCGATCACGGCATCTTTCGTTGCGATGCCTTCGAGAATTTCGATGCGGATTCCATCGGAAAGGCCGATGCGCAGGGGACGACGTCGCGCCTTGCCTTCTTCGGCGACGACACAATACGCCTTGCCGGGCTCCCGAATCACCGCGCTCAAGGGCAGGGTCAATACGTCGGGATGTTCCGCAACGACAATCGTGGTATAGGCATACATCCCTGGTCTCAGCGTGCCATCCGCATTGGTGAGATCGATCTCGACGCGAAGCGAACGCGTTCCCTGATCGAGCGCCCAGGACGTTCGGGCAACCTTACCCGAGACTTCGCGACCAGCAAGTGATTGAATCCGAATCTTGGCGGGATCGCCCGGCTCTACAAGTGCGGATTCCGCTTCGGGCACTGCGACCACGACGCTGACAACCTCTGTTCGGGCCAAGACAAACAGCGACTCGCCGGTTCCCCCGGAAATGGTAAGATGGCCGGGGTCGACATGCCGGCGGATTACAACTCCCTCATACGGGGCTGTGATTTTCGCGAATCCGAGCATTGCCTCGATCCGGTTTTGATCCGCCTTCGCGACCTTGATCTTCGCGGTGGAAGAAGCCGAATCCGCCTTGGATTTGTCCAGCGCGGACCGGGCTTCGTCGAGCGCCGCCTCGGCGGAGCGTACATGGGCTCTCGCCTCGTCCGCCGCGGCTCGAGCGGCTTCAAGCTTGCTACGAGTTTCGTCGCGCAGGCTCCCGGTCACGGCGGACTCGCGCGCGAGCTGCTCGATCCTTGCCGCTTCCGCGTCCCACCGCGAGACGTCGGCCACAGTTCGCCTCGTCGTCGCTTGAACTTCGGCCGCCTTCGCCTGTGCGGTTGCCACGGCCGATTTCGCGACCGCGACCGCCGCCTCGGCCTGCGAACGATCGGCCTGGGATTGCTCGACCGCAGCGACCTTCTGCAGCGCCTCGGCCTCGACTTCTGGTACGTCAAGTTTCGCCAGAAGTTGCCCTGCCTTGACCCGGTCTCCGATATTGACTGCGACCATATTTACATATCCAACAATTCTTGCGTGAATCGGCGTGGTTTCAAATGCCTGGATCTGTCCGGGCTGCTCCGTCGTACGGCGGATTGTCATCCGCTCCGGATTCAATACCGTCACGCGCACGGTGTCAGGTGAGGAAGCGCCTGCGGAATTCTTGGCGGAGAATTGAGAAGATCGATCGCAGCTCGAGGCAACGGACACGAAGAGGACAATCATCAGATAGAAAGCCGACGTGCGCATGAATCAACACTCCGCCGAGATGGGATTCGTTGAGTCCGGTGGTGCGGAAAACGCAATCGTACATGAAAGACTGATCATTAATAGCGACTTTTTACAAAATTAAGAAGACACATATCCTTCTTTAACGATAGGTTCGCCTTCTTCGGCCGGCCTGCCGACGTAGTTTTCGCTTTCGATATCGAACGGGTCGAGTGATGCGGACACACGACCCGTACCGCCTTGAATCAGCGCGAAGACTGATGGTAAGACGAGGAGCGTTGACAGCGTGGACGCGGCCAAGCCGCCGACGACCGCGCGGCCGAGCGGGGCTGACTGCTCTCCCCCTTCACCCACCCCGAGCGCCATGGGAAGCATTCCGGCGATCATCGCCAGGCTCGTCATGAGGATCGGACGAAGGCGGTCGCGGGCGCCTCGAACGGCCGCCTCGCTCGCGCTCGCCCCCGCGAGCCTCGCGCGTTCCGCGAACGTCACCAGCAAAATCGCGTTCGCCACCGCGACTCCCATCGCCATGATCGCGCCCATGAACGACTGAAGATTCAAGGTCGTTCGTGTAATGATGAGTGCCAGGCCCACCCCCGCGATCACCGCCGGAGTGGTGGCCACGGCCACGATCGCCAGGCGAATCGACTGGAAATTCGCGGTGAGCAGAAGCGCGATCGCCACGATCGACATTCCCAGTCCCAGCGTCAGCCCGTCGACAATCTCGCGAAGCGGCGCGAGCTGACCCCGGACATCGACGAGCACTCCTTTGGGCGGAGCGCCCGCCCGCGCGATGGCCCGTGCGACCTCTCTGGCGGCGGTGCCAAGGTCGGCCCCGACGACGTTCGCAGTCAACGTCACGGTTCTTTTCATGTTGTAGCGATCATATTCCCCTGGCATCGTCCCTCGCGTCACTTCCGCGACGTCTCGCAAAAGCAGCGATTTCGCCCCCGTCGGATCAACGGGTAGTGTTTCGATATCGGCGACGGAATCCAGTACTTGATAGGGAATTTCGACCTGCACCTGGTATCCAATCCCTGACTTCGGGTCGGGCCAATAATTCGGTACGACGAACCGACTGGACGATGTGGCCGTGACCAGCGAGCGCGCTACCTGTTCGACCGTCAGGCCGCTTAGGCCCGCAAGCTCGCGGTTGATCCGGACATTCACCGTCGGATAGTCAAGCGACTGGCCATAACGAAGGTCGCGAAGCGATGACTCTTTCGCAAGTTCTGCCCTCACTTTGGCGGCATGGGACCGGCTCTCGGCGTAATTCGGGCCGCTAACGATGACTTCAACGGGAGTTGGCGAGCCGAAGCTCATCACGTCACTGACGATGTCGGCCGGTTCGAACGAGAACTGGACCTCGGGCGAAGTCATGTGGAATCGGTCGCGGAGTCGACGCTTGAGCGATTCGATATTGACCCCCGACCCCTCGTGCAGGGCCACGCGGAGAACGGCTTCCTCGGGGCCACCGGTCCAAAGATGAATCGCGTTGATTGGATAACTCGACGGCACGAGCCCGACATACCCGACCGAGATGGCGACTGCTTCGCCGCCGGCCTCCTCTTTCACGGCTCGCAAGGCATCTTTGACCAGCCGCTCTGTGACCTCGATCCGGGTGCCGGTCGGCGCTTTGAGGCGAAGCTGAAATCGGCCCGAATCGACTCGAGGAAAGATCTCCAAACCGACGAACGGACTGAGCGCCACGATCAACAGCGCCGTCGCCGTGAGGTAAGCTCCGACCACCATCCAACGGCTTCGAACGACCGACGCGGAAAACGTGCCATAGCGGTCGCGGAAACGGTCGAAGGCTGACACAGGATGTCGTCCGTTCCCTTCGTGGTGTTTGCGACGTAAGAGCCACGTTGAGAGAACAGGCACGAATGTACTGGAAAGAACATATGAGGCGATCATCGCGAATCCGACAGCCAATGAAAGCGGTACGAATAGCGCGCGTGCCGCCCCCTTCATGAAAAAGGATGGGAGGAAGACGGCGATGATGCAAAGCATCGCCAGCAATCTTGGGACGGCGGTTTCCAGGTTCCCCCGACGTACCGCCAGCGCGACCGAGTCGGTCTGTTCGAGCTGGGCGTGGATGTTTTCGACCTCGACGGTCGATTCGTCGACAAGAATGCCGATCGCCAGCGCCAGACCGCCAAGCGTCATCAAATTCACCGTCTGTCCGACAAGCCAGAGACCTACCAGAGCGCCACAAAGCGCGAAGGGAATATTCAGCACGACAATAAGAACGGTCCGCCAATCGCGTAGAAAAATCAGCACCATCAAGCCGATTAAGCCCGCTCCAAGGGCCCCTTCGAGCGCCAGACTGCGGATCGCGCGGGTGACGGTCGGAGACTGATCGAATTCGAAGCTCACCTTGATATCTTCGGGCAAAACCGATCGCATTTCGGGGAGCGCTTTTCGGACGTTGGATACGACATCAAGCGTCGAGGCATCGGCCCGCTTGGTTACCAGGATATACACAGCGCGTCGGCCGTTGACCAACGCGTAACCCGTGGGGATGTCGCTTGCATCCTGAACCGTGGCCACGTCGCGAAGGTATACTGAGGCGACTTCTCCGGATCGGACGGAAATTGTCAAAAGCTCTTTCACATCTTTAACCAAGGAATTCACTGGTACGATCGGCATCGAATCGCCGATTCGCACCACGCCCGAGGGACTGATGACGTTGCCGGCCGATAACGCGCGGATCACTTCGTCGGGAGACATTCGATACGACCGGAGCCGGTCGGGATCGAGGCGGACCACCACGGTGCGTTGGCTGCCACCAAATGGGGGCGGAGCCGAGACGCCCGGCAGGCCCGCGAACATCGGACGAACCTTGAAGAGGGCCTGATCCTGAATCTCGCCGATCGTTTTCGTCTCGCTGGAGAGCACCAGGAAACC
>JAYVYS010000244.1:0-8126 GCA_043784005.1 Isosphaeraceae bacterium | reverse complement strand
GACGATAACGGGGGTGTTGGAGGATGTCAACCTCGGGGGTATGGGTTCAGGACGATTTTACAGAAAGGGCGCGGAGAGAGTCGGGAACCGGCGTCCGTTCACAAGCCACTCGGCCAACAGCCGATCGTATTCGGTCCGGCTTTCAGGCGCGCCGAACCGTCCAAGGTAGACGTCTCGACCGTTAAGAGTGACGACCGCTTGCCCGGTAGGCTTGTGGTGTCGGTAGGAAGGGGTTCTGAGTGTACGAGCAGTCACGGTCCAATCTCCAATCCGGTAGACTACCGGCTTTCTTGGAGTCTTTTGGCCGCGCCGTCTGAGGTCGGACGGGTTTGCAAATCCTGCATTCGGCTAGACTTATGTCGAATGGGCAGACCCGGGATCGAACCGGGGACACCAGGATTTTCAGTCCTGTGCTCTACCAGCTGAGCTATCTGCCCTCGTCTCTTAGGCAATATTAAGATAGCGGCGCACCGGCGTGAGGTCAACCGGGGCACGTATCGCTCTTGCGATTTCTCTTCGGAAATCGCGGTTTGCCGTGGAGTTCTCATCCCGTCCGGGGATGGCTTAGATTCCATTTCAGAGATTTTAGAACACGTTCAGGCCTGAGAGAGTCTCGGGGCGATGAGCCAGTTATCGCGATTCAAACCGAAGCCCGAGCCCAAGACCCAGGTCTTGCTTGGTCCTGGACCGGAACCTGCTTCTCGGATCGGGCATGCTCAGCTTGCCAGATTATTCCGGATCATTTTAATCCTTCAAACCAAGCAGTTTCCCAACGCCAATGAGCTGGGACGCCGATGTGAAGTCAGTCGGCGAACGATCTACCGGGACATTGACGTCCTAGGAGACGCCGGGGTTATTGTCCAGTTTCGACATGATCGTCAGGGTTATGAAATCACAAAAGGGTTTTTCCTTCCCCCTCTCAACCTTGAACCCAGTGAAGCGATTTCGCTCTTAATCCTCGCCCAGCAAAAGGCTTTAGGTGATGGGCTAGGACTAGCGGAGCTTGCCTGGTCGGGCTCGTTGAAGTTGTTAGAGTCGCTGCCGGCGGAGGTTCGCGAACGTTCCTTGGTCGCGGCGGAGCCTTTCTTGGGTGAAGTGTCCGTAAGCGAACCTTGCACCGAGCGTGTTCTCATTCACGAAGCGATTGTCAACTCGCTGATGCAACAGAAACAGCTTCGGCTCTGGTACCTCGAGCGCGCGACCCTTGTCGAGGAATGCACGAAGTTCGCGCCCTACCGGGCCGTTCTCAATGGCGAGCTTTGGTTCCTGGTGGGCAGGTCTTCGCTGCACCGACGGATCGAAGTGATCGGCGTCCCTTGGATTCGTCGAGCACTTCTGACCGACGAACCCTACGCTCTCCCCATACGTTTCAACCTCGATCGGTTCTTTGGAATGGCCTGGGGAGTGGAGCGCTCACCGATTCGCTTTCCTGTTTGGCTCCGGTTTCGTCCGGGCGTCGCAATCGAAGTGGCGGAATACGCCAATCGGCGAGGTTTGAAAATCACCAACCTCGACGACGGCGGGCTCGATCTTCACTTCTGTGTGGATGGGATCGACGAGCTGTTTCGATGGGTCATGGGGTTTGGCGATCAGGTGGAAGTTCTTGCCCCTCCTGAACTTCGAGATCGAATCCTCAAAGTGGCTGAAAACTTGGCCCGCGTGAATCGGACAGCCCCCCAATGCCAACACCCACCCACCGTCATTGATTGACGGTGGGTGGGTGGTTGACTCGGCGAACGGCTCGGTTAGAATACGTCCTACCTGACGACACCGTCGGGCGCATAGCTCAGTTGGCTAGAGCGCACCCCTGATAAGGGTGAGGTCCGAAGTTCGAATCTTCGTGCGCCCATTCATTTTCGAGAAGCCTCATTCGTCGTCAGGCTCGGGTTCGTTTTCTTCTTCCGCATCAGAATCGGCGTCTGCCTCTGCCTCTTCGTCCTCTTCAATCTCCTCCTCGTCCTCAATCGCCGCAGCGGCGACCACGGCGGTAGGAACGGGGAGCACTTCTCGGGGAATGGCGGCACCGATTCCCGGAGCGTTATCCGGCATCGGCTCCTTCGATTTCATCACGAAGTGCGTCCCTTTGCCCCGCGCCGTCAGTTCGGCGGCGCGTGCGTCGGCGGCGTCCTTCTGACTATATTCGAAGAGTCCCACCTGCTTGAATGCGTCGTTCATCACAGTCCAAACGATGCGCATCCGAGCCGACGGCTTGGGAACCTTGACGGCCTTGACTTTGGCCTTGCTGGGTGCCTTGGCTTTCTTTTTAGGCTTACGCCCTTCACTTTCCTCATCGTCGGAATCCTCGGCGATGTCTTCGGCTTCGTCCTCCATGGGGTCGAGGGGTTCGGCGGCGTCGTGTTGACGACGCAGATCCATACGATTTAACGGTTTCCCTGCCATAAACCGTCCTTCACAACGGGGTTGGCGTTGGTCGAAAGGGTATCGAGGCGCGCGGCTTAGGCCACCCGCGAACAGCACTCATCGTACTCAAGATACGCGCCGAATGCCAGCGAGCGACTGAGTTCACGCCGTAAGGGGTGCGGCACCGAGCCTTTGGCTCAGCTCTGCGGCGATGTGTGAGATCAGGTCGGCGGGGTGATAGGGTTTCGTGAGAAAGTGTTCCACACCCATGAGCGAGAGCGCGTCTTCGTGAGCACGAACAATCGCTGCGCTACAGATCATCACACGCTGATCAGGGTTTCGACGTTTGATTCGCCGACAGACCTCGACACCCGAAAACACCGGCAAATTCAGGTCGAGAAGGACGAGATCAAACGGGCCGGAGTCTCCGAAGCGATCGACTCCCTCGGCACCGTCTCCGGCCTCCGTGACATCAAAGCCCTCGGCTCGAAGAAACTGAGCGACCAGCTTGCGTAGCCGGTCCTCGTCTTCGACCAGAAGTAGCGTGCCATGACCGTCTTGGCGCATCGTCTCCCTCCTGGAGCGGTCTCCCGCGGAATCCGTCCACGGGTCAAATTGCTCTCCCCACGTTCGGAACGTCATCTTATCCATTCGTGGGAAACGCGCCCATCCGAAATGGGGATTTGCGACATCCCTTGACGGCGGCCATTCCGCAACCTCAAATCGACCCTTGTCCAATCGCAAAGGGAGATTGGTTGTGCCGTGGCAAAATTTCAGATCCGACTTACCGCGCTGGAAGTCCTGGTACGTGAGGGCTGGTCGGCGACGCGTCGGATCGCGTTTTGTCCCGCTGTTTGTTCACGCCAATCACCTGGCAGAGGTAGGCGATCAGGACGTGCTTGGTGATGTTCAGTCCGATGATGCCAAGCAGCGTTCCCACGCGAAAAAGCCAAATATTCAACGCGACGCATGCCACCAGGCCAAGAAGGCCTGTCACGCTCATTTGCAAGGTTGCCGGCGTCGACGATTTGGGCATTACGTCATTATGGACGGAAGGGCGTCTCACGAAAAGGGCGGGACACTCTTGACCACCCTGTCGCGGTGCCCCCTGGCGAAGGCGTGTCGAGGTGTTTAGGATAAGTTCCGTTCACCCCCCGGACCTTTGCGTTGAACGATGACCCGCCGGGTGCGACCCCGGAGAACGTTTGGCGTTGAGTCTACTTCCCGATCGTCCGACCGACCCTAGGTTTCGAGCCAAACAAAGACCATGGCAACACCCACGATCGCCCGGCCCGAGTGGACGACCGTCATCGACCCCGTGCTCCAGAAGGAGCTCGAACAGCACGTCTTGGTGACCTCGTGGGATAAACTCCTCGGCATCGTCGACACGGTTTATAACTGGGGTCGTCGTTCCAGCCTGTGGCCGCTCGGCTTCGGCCTTGCTTGCTGTGCGATCGAAATGATCTGCACGGCGTCAAGCCGATTTGATATCGCACGCTTCGGGGCCGAGGTGTTTCGCGGCTCGCCTCGACAGGCCGACCTCATGATCGTCTCGGGAACCGTCACAAAGACGATGATGCCGATGATCGCCAGGCTCTACGATCAGATGCCCGAGCCGAAATACGTGATCTCGATGGGGGCCTGCGCTAGCGGTGGCGGTCCCTTTAAAGAAGGTTATAACGTCGTCTCGGGAATCGACAAGTATCTCCCGGTCGACGTCTACATTCCCGGTTGCCCGCCAACCCCTCAGGCCCTTCTTAACGGCCTGATCGTACTGCAAAAGAAGATTGATGGCGAAAAGCTCGATATCCCGCTGATCGGCCGCAAGGGTACCACCCCATGGTACGAGACGGATGTGGATCGCGATGTGGCCATCCCGGTTCTCGGCCCCGATCTGATCGACCTGCGAATGGTCGAGATCATCGCCGAGCGAACCGCTGCGGGACTCGTCGAGGCGCGCGAAGAAAAACTTCCCAAACCTGTGAAGGTTTTGGCCCCTCAGTCCGAAAGCGCCGCTCCGTCGGAACCAACCCCGGCCGCCGACGCTCCCAGGGCCAAGCCCGCGAAGAAGGTAAAGAAGGCCGAGGTCAAACCGACCTTGGTCTGGCTCGGTGATGAGGGGCTCTCAGAACTCTCGGGCCGTCTCAAGGCGAAATTCGGAGTGTCCGCCGTCGAAATCGTTCAGGCCGGCTTGCTCATTGAACCCGAGAAGCTGGTGCCTGTCTGCTTCTATCTCCGCGATGAAAACCTGATTAAATACGACTATCTCGCGAGCCTGCAAAGTGTTCACTACGAAGATTGCATCGAGATCAACTATCATCTCGATTCGACCACGACGCCGGGCAAGGTGATCGTACTCCGGGTTCGAACGGCCGAGGCGGAGGGGGTCGGAGAGGTTCCCTCGGTGATCTCGGTCTGGCGTGGAGCCGATTTTCAGGAACGCGAAGTTTACGACATGATGGGGGTGAAATTCACAGGCCACCCCGATCTGACTCGGATCTTGATGTGGGAAGGCTACGCATACTTCCCTCTTCGAAAGGATTTCCTCGAACCTTATTACGAAGGGCCGACAAAAGTTTACGATAGTCGGGTCGAGGAAGGTCATGGTCGCCACTTCCGTGCCGAGGAGATGAATCCTCATGGCACGAACATGAAAATCCCCAAGGATTACAAAGGCTGGGCGACACTTGACGCCGCCGACGACACCAAGGGAAAAGGTCTTATTCCTGGCGGAGTCGAGATTGATGAATTAGGGACCGACCAGTTCATCATCAGCATGGGACCGCAACACCCCAGCACGCACGGCGTCTTCCGGATGAATCTGCGGGTCGACGGTGAAACCGTGATCGGCCTGAAGCCGGTGATGGGTTACATGCACCGGAACCATGAGAAAATCGGCGAACGTAATACGTATTTGATGAATTTTCCCTTTACCGACCGGCTCGACTATCTGACGAGCATGGGGAACAACTTCGGATATGCGTTGGCCGTGGAGCAGTTGATGGGGGACGACGCCAAGGTTCCCGAGCGTGCGGAGTATATTCGCGTCATCATGGCGGAGTTGACGCGGGTCGCCAGCCACATGTGGTCGATCGGATTTTTGCTCAACGACCTGGGAGCGTTCTTCACCCCGGCGCTCTATGCGATTGAGGAGCGAGAGCTGATCCTCGACCTCTTCGAATGGGCTGCTGGAAGCCGGATGATGTGCAACTATTTCCGGTTCGGCGGAGTCGCCTTCGACCTCCCTCCCGGCTGGGCCGAACGCTGCCGGGGGATCGTCAACGATCGTCTTGACGGCAAGATCGACGAACTCGACAAATACCTCTCAAGAAATGAGATTGTCCTCGATCGCTGCAAAGGCGTCGGCGTTTTGACCCGCGAGCAGGCGATCAGTCTTTCCACGGCCGGTCCGGTTCTTCGGGCCTCGGGGGTGCCGTACGATATCCGTCGCGCCGCGCCTTACGGGATCTATGATCGCTTTGAGTTCGACGTCATCTCCACCCCAAACGGAGACTTGTACGATCGTTATCTCGTCCGCCTCCAAGAGATGCGAGAAAGCGTTAAGATTCTTAAACAAGCCCTGCATGGCCTTCCCGAAGGGCCGATCCTTCCCGGCAAGAAAACGTATCAGATCAAAGTTCCCGCAGGAGAGGCCTATTCGCGCGTCGAGAATCCCAAGGGCGAGTTGGGGTTCTACGTCGTATCGGACGGCACCTCGACGGCCTATCGCTACCATGTGCGAAGTCCAAGTTTCATCAATCTGACGGCGCTTGAAACCATGTGCCTGGGACATACCATCGCCGACGTGGTGGGGATTTTGGGCAGCCTGGATATCGTGCTCGGCGAGGTTGACCGCTAAAGATTCCTCTCGACCGTCGTGGACGACGCGACTTCCGGCCGTTGATTGTGAGTGGCACAGCGAAACGTCGTTGATATTCACCCTGACAGGGCGATTGATATGTTGGGATACGGACAGGGCCTGGTCATTGGCCACATGGTCACGTTGCGACGGTTCTGGATCACGTTCTGGCGTGATATCCGCAACGGTAAGGCCTTTCATCGTCGCGGCGGCGGGCACCAGATCCTCGACCTCTGGTGGAAAGCCAAGCGCGGCGAAGAACCGACAGTTCAGCAGAATTCGAAAACCGATGGGTTGTTCACCGTCGAGTATCCCGACGAGCGCCTGCCGGTCTACGAGCGTTTTCGGGTCCTCCCCGTCCTGATTTATGACGATGATGACGGAAACGTCCGCTGCACTTGCTGCAACATCTGCGCGAAGGTGTGTCCACCGCAGTGCATCTGGATGACCCAGGCGAAGGGAACGAAAGGGGTCGTGCCGCTACCGGAAGAGTTCTTCATCGATATGGACGTGTGCATGAACTGCGGTCTCTGCGCCGAGTATTGCCCCTTCGACGCGATCAAGATGGACCAGAATTTCGAGTTGTCGAATTACGAGCGACATCAAACGCATATTTACTCGGTGCAAGATCTACTTGTATCCAGTGACTACTACGCGAAGACACACCCCGAAGCCTGGGCCGATCCGACGGAAGTGACCGAGCGCGGTAAGGTCTCAAAGAAAAAAGACCAGAGGCTTCAAAAAGCACTTGCGGCCACCACTGCGCCCGCAAAAGCCGCTACTCTCAAGGCGGAGAAGGTTTGAGCGTCGCGCCGAACTCGGCACCGTTGGCGAATGCGCATCTCGCATCCTCGGACCGTTCGTTGAAGAAAGCGAATCGGACCCGTAGCGACGGATCCGATCGAAGTCAGAGATCGAGGTTTCGGTAGGCCCTTGCGGGGGCCGGTCGGACCCCATTAAGATGTCGCCTCCCTGGATCTCCGTTGGTTCAGAATTCCACCGATTTCGACGCTTACTCGCTTCGGCTGACCGAGGCCACTTGTGACTCGTCGCGTGCTCTTTGGAACTTAGTTTCATGATCCCCACGCCTCCGAAACCAAAATACGCCCCGGGGACACGACTTCGAGTGACCCACCACGTCCGGGTCGGTGGTCGGCAATGGCTGACCCAGGTCGAGGGGTTAGTCGAAAAAGAAGCGTACCGTCCCATCGGTGGCATGGAGATGGGTGGCAAGGCCTCGTATTGCCTCCAGCCGACGCTTCGTCTTCGCAAAGACGATGGCGAGGTCACCGTCGTGGCGATTGATGATGAATCCAAGGTGGAAGTGGTGACCTCGGGAACGGCCTCGGCGGGGGTTTGATCAGACATGGCGATGACCAACTACCTTTTCATCGGGCTTCTCCTTCTTGCCGGAGTCAGCTTCGCGCTGGCCCCTCTGGTGGTCGTCTTCTTGGTCGCGCCTCGAAAACGTTCCCTCGCGAAGGGCGACACCTACGAGTGCGGCGTAAAGACTTACGGCGAGACCTGGGTTCGCTTCCGTGTCCAATATTATATCTATGCGTTGATGTTCGTGCTGTTCGACATTGAGACGGTGTTTCTGTTTCCTTGGGCTGTCAGTTACCGAGGTCTGGGATTCTTCGCCCTCGTCGAGATGAGTGTTTTTCTGGTGGTTCTCTTCGCGGGACTGGCTTACGCCTGGGCGAAGGGTGTCCTGCGATGGGTATGATCGGGCATCGGTTCGGATCGGTTCGGGAAACGGTTTGCTTGAGATCGGTACGAGGGGAGCGCCGCAGTGATTGAAATGTCGAATTGGGCCTTACCGACCGTTGGAGTTTGGGCTCAAATCACCGGCCAGTCTTCTCTCGTCGACTTGACGCAGTGGACGCTCATCAAATGGGCGCTCTGG
>JAYVYS010000243.1:0-10342 GCA_043784005.1 Isosphaeraceae bacterium | reverse complement strand
GTGGTGCGCCAGGACATCAAAAGCCTCAACCTTCAGCGCGTCGATCGCCTTCTTTACCTCGCCGGTCTTCTTCTTCCAGGACGCTTCTTCTTCGGGAGGGGAAAGGTTGATGTTATGTTCGTCAGTCGCCGCGAGATAGGCTTGCAGGCGGTAGTAGTCTTTCTGAGAGATCGGTTCGAGTTTGTGGTTGTGACATCGGGCACAGCCGACGGAGAGCCCCAGGAACGTCGTGCCGAGGATGTCGGTGCGCTCTGTCAAAACCTCGTTCCGGCTCAGTGCGATCTCGGGATTCCCAGCGTTGCGACGGACCGGGCCGAGCCTATGAAAGATTGATGCCGTGAGAGCCTCCGGGTCGCCCGGCGCGACCTCATCGCCGGCCACCTGCTCGACCAGAAAACGGTCGAATGGCTTGTCGCGATTGAAGGACTGGATCACATAATCCCGGAATCGCCAGGCGTCGGGCACGGCACGGTCATACTCATACCCTTCGGTCTCCGCGTACCGGACCACATCGAGCCAGTGTTGCGCCAGGCGCTCTCCATAATGGGGGCTGGAGAGCAAACGGTCGGCCACGCGTTCGAAGGCGTCGGGAGCGACGTTCCGCTCGAACGCCTCAATCTCGTCGGGAGTGGGAGGGAGTCCAATCAGGTCGAACGTCACGCGTCGCAACCATTCCGAGCGTGTCACCGGGGGTGCCGGCCTCCATCCCTTCGCCTCCAAACCGGCCAAGATGAACGCATCAATGGGGCTTTTCAGCCAGGACACTTCGCGAACGGGTGGCGGTGAGACGGGCCGCACCGGTTGGAACGACCAGTGTCGGCGGGGATCTTCGGTATCCGTTCGTGTTCCTTTTTCTTCGGTCCCGTAGGGAGCACCCATTTCAACCCACCGGACAAAGTCGGCGATCACGGGCTCCGGCAGGCGAGGCTTCTTCGGGGGCATCTCCAGGCCGTCTTCGTGGCGAAGCGCCTCGATCAAGAGGCTCTCTTTGCCCGCGCCGGGCACCACGGCGGGGCCGACGTCTCCGCCGCGCAACAACGCGGCGCGGGAATCGAGCCGAAGGCCCGACTGCACCTTCTTGGCTTGCCCGGAGTGGCAGGAATAGCACTCCGAGACAAGCACCGGTTCGATCTTCTCGCGAAAAAACCGAGCGCCTTCCGGTTCATCCGCGAACGCCGTGACGCCGAACATGGTCGCGACCATAAAAAGGATGAGTCGCATGTCCTTCGCTCTCCGCGGTGCAACGGTACCCTCGTAAGGTGGGTCCGCTTTGCGCAAACCACCAACGGGTCGCAGCCTGAACATGGTGGGGCGAGCTAGGCAAACCCCCTCGACAGGTTTCGCGATCCATTCATCCCACTATTGAACCGGTTCGCCCGGTCCATGTCCAACCAAAGTACAACAAAACCGACGCGGATTGATCCTGGCGTGTGCTCGACGCGATGGAATTCATGAGTCAAGTTGCGGCGAGACGGCGGTCGCAGTAGCCTGATGATCGCGAGGCCGATGTTTCCCTCTTTCTCAAGAGTCAGGGAGGCCGATCCGATGACCGACGCCGGAACCGAGGGCGATCGAACCGCATTGAGCCGCCGCGCGATTCTCGGCGTGGGTGCCGCGACGGCGCTTTCCGCAGCGAGTTATCGACGAGTTCTGGGCGCGAACGAGCGTATCGGGCTCGGCTTCATCGGCTTCGGCCTGATCGGCAAACGCCATGTTTTGGACTTCCGCAACCAGCCCGACGCCAACCTCGTCGCGATCGCCGAGGTCCACTCCGGAAGGCGCGAAGAGGCCGCCATTCTGCTCGACAAGAACGCGCGAAAATATGGTGATTTTCGCAAACTCCTTGACGACCGCGAGGTCGATGCGGTTGTCGTTTCGACCCCCGACCACTGGCATGCCTTGATGGCGATGTCGGCCTGTGCCGCCGGGAAGGACGTCTATGTCGAAAAGCCTGTCACCCTGTTCGTTCACGAAGGGCGCTGGATGGTTGACGTCGCCGGGAAGCACGGCAGGATCGTACAGGTGGGCACCCAGCAGCGATCGGGGCCGCACTACCAGAAGGCCCGCGACTTGATTCGAGGCGGCCACATCGGCACGATCGTCTCGGTCCGCATGTGGTCGTACCGCAATATCCTGCCAGGGTTCGGCACGCCGCCCGATGGCGACCCGCCGCCCGACCTCGACTACGATCTCTGGCTCGGCCCCGCCCCGTTACGGCCGTATAACCCCAACCGTTCGCTTTATCATTTTCGCTGGTTCTGGGATTACTCCGGCGGCCAGATGACCAACCTGGGTCAACACTCGGTCGACATCGTTCACTGGTTTCTGGACGTCAAAGGGCCGTCGGCCGTCACAAGCGCGGGGGGTCGGTTCGCGCTCCGCGACAATGGTGAGACACCCGACACGCAAGACACCCTCTTCGAGTACCCCGGGTGGACGGCCTCGTGGTCGCATCGCGAGTGTTGTCGGGGAGACGAGGCGAATCATGGGCTCGAATTCTGCGGGACGAGAGGAAGCCTTACGATCAATCGCAAGGGGTTCGTGGTACGGCCTGATGTCAAGATCGAGCCCGCCGAGATGATCCCCCGATTCGGCGGATCGCACCCGATCGGCGGGCCATCACAGACGGGTCAGCGCGATTCGTCGGCGACCTGGACCTCGGCCGTCGAGGACCATGGCGGCGACGAGTACGACCAGTTCAAACGGCACGCCAGCCATTTCCTCGACTGTGTCCGCACGCGCAAAACGCCGATCTCCGACCTGGAATCCTCGCACCGCGTCGCGACCGCTTGCCACCTCGCGAACCTCTCGCTCCGGCTCGGAAGGAAACTCCGCTGGGACGTCGAGCGTGAGACCGTGATCGACGACTCCCAAGCGACCGCACTGCTGGAACGGCCCTATCGCGCCCCCTGGGACACGACTCGAAAGACACTCATCGGCAAAGGTTGACCCATGAACGAATTCTTGCCCATGACACGACGCACGATGCTCGCCGCTTGCGGAGCGACGCTTCCCGCCTTGATCCAAAGGCCCGCCTACGGGGCCGAGGGTCGTTCCGATCTCGGCCTGGTGATTCACTCGTTTCCCGTGCGGATCGCGCGAGAGAAGCGTGGCGGAGAGCCGATTAGCGCACCTCTCCCATTTCTGGCGTATGCCCGCACGCTAGGTGTGGATGGGGTTCAGGTCGGAATCGGCGCTCGGTCAGAAGTCCAGGCCCGTGCGATCCGAGAGTATGCCCAGGCGGCCTCAATGTTTCTGGAGGGGATCGTGAGCCTTCCGCGTGACGACACCGACCTGGCGCGCTTCGAGGCCGAGATCCTGACAGCGAAGCTCGCCGGTGCCACGGTCGTGCGCACCGTGATGCTTTCCGGCAGGCGTTACGAGACGTTCACCACTGCCGCCGCTTTCAAACGGGCTGCCGAGGCATCATTCCAGATGCTAACTCGCGCGGCCCCGATCGTCTCGCGAGAAAAGGTACGGCTCGCCGTCGAGAACCATAAAGATTTTCGGTCCGACGAGTTTCTTGCCCTGTTGAAGAAGGTCGGCAACGACGACATCGGCGTTTGCCTGGATCTGGGGAACAACATCGCGTTGCTGGAAGACCCCATGGAAGTGGTCGAAGCCCTTGCCCCGCTGGCGTTCACGACACATCTGAAGGACATGGGCGTCGAGGAATCCCGCGACGGCTTTCTTCTCGCCGAAGTCGCGCTGGGGACCGGAGTTCTCGACCTGCCGAGAATGGCCAAGGCCCTCCGCGCGGTCCGTCCCGAAGCCCGACTCGTCATCGAAATGATCACGCGAGATCCCCTCTCCGTCCCTTGCCTGACCGACCAATACTGGGCGACAATGGCCGACGTGCCGGCCCGACACCTGGCACGCACCCTGACCCAGGTCCGCGACCATCCTCCCACCAGACCCCTGGACCGCGTCAGTTTACTGAACTCTGACGCGCAGCTCGAACGCGAAACTCGAAATGTCCATCAGTGCATTGAGTTCTCACGTAAGCATCTCAAGAAATCGTGAGTCGCTCTGGTCATTGAGAAAACAGAGTATTGGGCTCAGATCTCGACGTGTACATTGCGACTTTTTTTTGGAGTGCGTGGAGCTTGCTCCCGCGTTACAACGTGCCGTCGGGCATCCCGGAGTAGTTTCCAAAGGGTCGGCAAGCCGCCGCGCTCGAAAATGTGTGACCGCGGAGGGGCAACCGCTCAAGGTCCGGTGGCGGAATCCGGCGACGCGCATTCGGCCAGCATGGATTCGGCCTGTTGGCGGAACTCAGGGTCGAGACGCATCGATTCGAAGCAACGGCGGGCCTCGTCGATCTTGCCGAGGCCGCGCATGCACTGGCCCAAGTTTTGCCAGGCCCAAGGGCCGATGATTCGCGGGTCGAACCCTTGCGAGCGGTCGTAGGTCCCGGTTTCGCCCATTCGCACAAGCTGCTGGAGCAGGTCGGCCGCCGCTTCGAACCGGCCTCTCTGGAAGGCGGCCCCTGCGATCGCCCAAAGCAAGGGAGGACTGCTCGGGTACCAACGAAGCGCTAGCCCTGCCGCTTGCTGTACCGAGATCGCGCTTTGAATGCGTTCCGGGGAAGCCGTCAGAAGGTATTCCAGCACTCTTTGAGCGTCCGAGCTGGGCGGCGTGGCCTCATTTAGCGCCGGCACAAGTTGCTGGGCCGCTTCGGACATCACCTCGTGGCCCTTGGGGTCATCGAGCGCGATCAAGGTCCGTCCGTACTCGATCAAATAGTGGAGTCGGCCCGGACGGTCTCGCAGCTCCTTCTCGAGCAAACGGGCGGCCCATCGCAGTTTGGCCTGGCTCAGATTCGAGAGGTAGGCGTGGACCAGGATCACGATTTCCGAGTCCGCCACGCGCTGGCCGTCGCGTGAAACGGCCTCGCCGAGAGAAACGGGAAAGCCCGGGTGAACTCGGCCTTCGTATCGCAGGTCGGGACGGCGTCGAAAGAGGCGAAGGTCGAGCATCTCGGCGAACTGATCGAGTCGCTCGACGCGCGCGATCGTCCGCACCAGCGCGCGATGTCCAAAGATGTCCGCGTCCGCGCTTGAATCCTTGTCGATCAACGACCGGATCAATGGGCCGGACTCGGGCGTCAGCTCCTCGTCGGGGTTGAGCCAGAGCACCCAGTCGCACGAAGCGGCGGCGAGGGCGGCGTTTCGCCCACTGGAGAAGTCCTCCGACCAGACGTGCGGCACGACCGTCGCACCAAGCTCGCGCGCGCGCCGAACGGTTCCGTCGGTCGAGCCGGTGTCGGCGATGATCACCTCGTCGGCCACACCTTCGACTGAGCGAAGCACCCGTTCGATGTTCCCCACTTCGTCCCGGGTCAACAAGCAAACGCTCAGTCGGATCGACATCCCGGCCCCTTGAATCCGTTGAAGGGTGCGAGCCGCACCGCTTCTCGAAGATGATCGCAACGCCTTCGAACATAATTTTAGCGGAGCACAGCCGAGGTCGCCAGAGCCCGATCGAGAGACCCGGAACGATTACGCACTTTGGAGCCAGCGCTCGGGTTCCTCGCTCCCACGAAAAGCGGGAGCAAGGTCCACTCGCTCCAAAGAAATGTCACTGGCCTGTGCCCCCCTGCCCTGCCCTGCCCTTGCCATTTTCACACGTTCTGAGATCGTCTCAAGGCCATCGAGAAAATCGGATTTCAGGTCACCTTGGTTCCAAGGCGCATTGGCAACTTGTCATCAACGGGTCAAGGTGCTCAAACTCCCTTTGCGCCTTGGAACCTAGGTTCCAAGACACCTTGAAACCTGGCTCTATCGCTTCATTGCCAACTTGGCTTCAAGGTTCCTCACGCGCCTTGAATCCATCGCACAGAAAGTGACTTGATACCTCGACGCCTTGGTTCCAAGTTTCCCTGGAGACCAAGCGGCATAGGTGTCGCGGTTAGTCGGTTGCATGGTCACTTGATGACTTGGAACCTTGTCGCCTCGGAAACCAGGGGTGCAAGGGACATTGGTTCCGATGACACCTTGATAACTCGGAGCCAAGAGACCAAGGTCACTTGAGTCCATGGTGCCTCGAAAACCTTGGGTTCAAGAGGCCAAGAAAACATGAGGCCTTGGCTCTTGTGACGCCTTGGTAACTTGAGGCAAAGGGGCCAAGTCCGCTTTGATCCTAGGTGCCTGCAGCAACTTGAGTTCAAGAGACCCGGGCTTCTTGATTCCTTGGTGCCTCTGATCCCTCGTTAACTTGAGACCAAGAGACCCAGGTCCGTTGGTGCCCTGGTGCCTTGAAGAACTTGAACCCAAGAGGCCAAAGGATCTTGGTTCCTCGTTTTCTCGAAGCCTTGACGACTTGATGCCAGGGCACCTTGAGAGCAAGGAACCTGGAGACCGACTCACCTTGCGATCAAGGTTTCTTGGAAACGTGAAGGCTTGGAAACGTGAAGGCTTGGAAACGAGGAAGCAGGGAACCTCGACGGCTTGAAACCGTGAAACATCGGGGCCAAGTTCTGTTGGGAACAAGGCAACGACTCAACAAGGGACCAAGCTGGAGCCGATAAGATCACGAACCGGCTCGGTTTAAGGCGAGAACATGACACGAGGCAGCCGCCGGGGGAGGGGGGAGGGATGCGAACTGTCGCGGTGACCAATGCGAAAGGCGGGGTCGGCAAGAGCACGACCGCCATTAACCTGGCGGCGGCTTTGGTGGGGCTCGACCGCCGCGTGCTCTTGATCGATGCCGACCCCTCGGCGAACGCCACACTCGGCTTCTTCGCGGCGGGAGTACCGACCCAAGGCCTTGCCGAGATCCTGCTCGACGAAGCGAGCCTCGCCGATGTCGTCCAGCGAACCGACGACCCCTTGCTTCATGTGCTGCCTCCCGGTGAACGGCTCAGCTCATGCTCGGATCAGATGGGGGGAACGCTCGGCCTTGGACACGGGCGCGAGTTTCGGATCAGGCGCGTTCTCAGGCCGATCACCGATTATGACGTCGTCGTGATCGACACCAGCCCGGTGCAGACGCCGCTCAATGTGGCGATCCTCTACGCCGTGGGTGAGGTCTTGATCCCGATCGATCCGTGCGTGGCCGCGCTCGCGGGGGTACGCGCCCTGGAGCAGTTGATCCGCGCGGTGAGTGGGTTCCGGATGGACTTCACCGACGCCGGTCCTCTGGTCATCTCGGGAGTCTTGATCACCCGGGCCGACCGCACTCTGGTTTCCAAGCAAATCGAAGCCGAGGTGCGGAACTACTTCGGCGCGCTCGTCTACGACAAGGTGGTGCCGACCTCGGTGAAGTTCCGCGAGGCCTACGCCCGAGGCATCCCATTAATTCAGTACGACCGGCTCAGCCCCGGGGCCGAGGCCTACCACGCCGCGGCGCGGTCATTTCTGGCGCAAGGGGGCGAGCCCGTCTTGCCGATGCCCAAGGTGGAAGACGACGGCGACTTTCAAGCCCTCGACGAACAGGGGTCGTATCTCGACGACGTGGCGTGATCGGTGGATGGTTCGACGAATCAAACGACCCGAGTTGTCGGGTGGAGAGGATGAGCCATGGGAGGCGGAACACGTCGAGGCGGAATCCCCGGCCCGGAAAGTCGGACCGGCCTGGTTCGACCGGCCATGACCGAGGCCGAATTCGAGCGCAGGCAACACGCGACAGCCGTATCCGCGGCGGCCGCGGCAGCCAACGAACTGGCCGAACTCTCCGCGGGGACCGAGCCCGAGCTGTCGCGAGGGTCCACGACTCAAGCGCCCTCAGCACCGGCACGCAACCGGGTGACCCGCATCAAAGCACCCGCCAAACCACGACGGGTCCAGCGCATGTTCGCCATTGAGGAAGAGCTGGACAAGAAACTCTGGCTTTATGCGATCCACGTCGGCAAGGACCGCTCTGAGGTCATCAACGACCTACTTCGACCACTTGTCGCATCCATGGTTCTCTATGATTCACGCGACCGCCGAGGAACCCGGATCGCGGAGACGATGGGAGAGAACGACGGGGAAGTGGCAGCCTGATGTTCAATCCGGAAAAAGGGTTTTCTGTATCCCCGCTTTGAGCCGAATTTCGAGCACATCGAGACAGAGCGATTCGAGCATTTTCTTCCAGCGGCCGACGCCGGGATTTTGCGCCTTCACTTCGGCGAGGATCGCGTCTCGCTCGGACTCGGGAAGCTTGTCCCAGGAGCCGCGTAGCTCAGCTTCTCGGGCGCGATCGCGTTCGGATTGCTCTTGCTGATCGGCCTTGGCCTGACCTTGACGCTTGGCCTCGGCCTCGGCTTTCATGGCCGCCTTCGAAGGGGCAGGGGGGGGCGCATCCGGATTGGGAAAGTCTCCCGGTGCCGCGTAATCAGCCTTGATGGAAGCAACGAGATAACCGGCAGGGTTTTTGCCGACGCGCTTATCCTCATTCTTGGTCAGCCAGTCGAACACATCGATCTTGGTTTGAATCCGCGCCGCGGAGTGGCCTTCGACGAGTTCGGCGGCCGCCTTGCCGGTGACACCCCGAGCCTTCAGCGACTCGATCACCTCGGACTTTTCCGGAGGTGGAGTGGGTGCCGCCTCCGCTTGTGCTCCACGCCCCCGGATCAGGATAATCCGCCAGGTTCCCCGCTTCACATACGAGTAACGCTCCTCGGATGAAAGCGGCTCAAGAAACCCAAGCTGTTCAAGTTCATCAATCGCCGGCTTGAGTCGACGCTTCAGCGCGGTCGGCGCATAAGAACGGCTCATTCCGATATGCTCACATGCCAATGTTCGCAAGTCGAAGTCGAGCCGCGTTCGCCGATAAAAGCGTTTGTCGAGAAAGCGAAACATCCGTTTGGTCGTCGGCAGGCGCAGGCTCAAGTAGAACTCAAGATCGAGCTGCTTGAGGTTGCCGCTTTGAAAACTTTGAAAGATCACTTCGTTCCATCGAAAGCTTGAGAGGGGCAGGGGGGTCTTCTCCGGCTTGGCCGACGCATTCGCCTTGTCCAACTTGTCCGACTTGCCCGTCTTGGACCGCGACGATGAGCGGCGACGCTCTCGGTCGTAGAGCGTCACGTTATCGAGAACGTGGAAATTCTCGTCGACCCAACTTTTGGCGGCGTTGTCCCACCAGGCATTCTCATACATGAGCAAAACACCAACCCAGCGGTGCAAGGCTTCCTCAATCCGCCGGTAGCTCTGACCGCTCTGCGGCCAGCCGAGAAGCTCGATCAGCTCGTAGCGTGAGAACTGGACCTTGGCGTCGGTGAAATTGCTCCGCCGCTTGGTGAGCTGGATCAGGCCGACAAGCACCTCATCGTCGAGTGAAGTAGGAAGTCCATGCTTATGTGTTCCCATGATCGTCAGGCGGCGAACGATCGGGGCGCTGTCTCTGCGTTCGAGCTTGTCCTCGAAGACCAGCGTGGTTTGCCCGTCGGGAATGCGATCGGTCAACGCGGCGATCGGAAACTCCGCGAGGTTGAGCTCGTCTTTCCAGCCCATGTCATGGGCCAACGTGCCTTCGTCGGTTTCCTCCATCGTAACCGGAGGCTCCCAGTCGTCCATCATCGCGTCGTCCGGCTGCGATCCCATGGTTTGGTGCTCGGGGTCCGAGGTTCGGTCTTTCCGGGTCCAAAAAGAAAAACACCAACAAACGGTCGCCGGCTGTTGTTGTCTTTCTGTCTCAACAAGAGTCTAAAACAAAGTCTCTGCGCCGCAAGGGGTTGCCCATCAATAAGTTACAAACCGTAACTATGTCCCGTTAATCGGTAGTGTATGTCCGGTTAATCGTGTCGGGAGCCCCAAAGTATGTCCGGGACATCGTGAAAAGTATGTCCGGTGCATCGCTAAGAACCACCCCAACCATGTCCGCATAATCGTTATGGACAAACACTAACTATGGGCCAAACATCGTTACTGCAAATCAGTTCAGTAAAAACGCGATCGTGGCAACTATGTCCGGAGTATCGTGGTGAACAGAAGGAGCTTGCCATCCGCGGCCGACGATGGGAGCCGAAGAATGTATGTCCGGTTAATCGCGCAAGGATGGGCCGGAATCCGGAACTCGGGTCGGTGGCATCGTTAGGGTGTGCCGCGCGGAAATCCGCCCGGCTTTCAACCAAGTATGTCCGGTTAATCGGTAGCCTGGTTTTCCGATTGACCTTGGAAATCCCAAGTATGTCCGGTTAATCCGTACTCGCGAACCTGAGAATCGGCATCGAAGGGCCAAAGGTGACGGCAACCCGAAGTATGTCCGGTTGATCGGTAAGAAGCGACCGGTGCCGAGCCTCGCAAACCGATCAAGTATGTCCGGTTGATCGGTAGGTGCCTCTGAATAAGTATGTCCAAAACATCGATAGTGGACAAAATACCATTAATAAATGGAGTCGGAATTCGGTCTGATGTTGCGA
>JAYVYS010000242.1:0-18811 GCA_043784005.1 Isosphaeraceae bacterium | reverse complement strand
AGACATGTGGCGTGGACGATGTTTCGATCGTTGTAAATTCGGCTTTCACAGACTTTTACGTTAGATATCATCCGGAATTTTTTCCGGGAGCGAGACGATGGTCAAGCCAGGAAGCGAACCAATGTGTTGCGAGGATGTGAGCCAGGCGATTTCCGCGGCCGTGGTCGGAGACGACCGATCCGCCCTCGCCGAACACCTGGCCTCTTGTCCCCGTTGCGCGTCGTGGGCCGTGCAAAACGCCGCGTTGGACGTGCTCTGGGATGCTTCGCGACCTATTGAACCTTCAGAATCCGTGTGGGACTTGACCTGGATCAAGATCAGCGCGAAGCTCGACCGAGCGGGTGAACCGGCGATTGTCCCTGTCTCGGCTGCGTCGCGTTGGTGGATGCAATCGTCAACCGCCCGGATGCTGACGCAAGCCGCGGCGATCTTCCTGGCCGTCAGTCTTTTGTGGGTCCGTCCCTGGCAAACACGTGTCGATGTCGAGAACCCTGGTTTACTCGCTCAGGCTACACCTTCGGAGGTCGAGATCCCCGAGGGTCAATTCTCCCTCATCCGTCACGATGGTGGAAAGACCACACTCCATACGATTGAGATCGCCCAGAGTGATGGAGTGAACTCGCTCGACCGCAGCTATGCCTTCCTTGGGGAACTCGAATCCAGGGCGGAGTGAGATGACCGAGCGAACGCGCGATTCGAATCTGTTTTCTCAGCGTCGTCGCGTTCTGACCGGGCTCGGCATGGCGTTTGGAACGGCCTTCCTCGGTCGATTGTCGGCCCAGGTGGTCGAGGGTCCGGCTCGCCAGGTCACATTGTTCGGCATCGTGGCCGACCCGAACAACCAAGTGATCGACCCCAAGCTCGAAAATATCGCGCCCCAACTTCGATCATTGCTTCCTGGCCATGGATTCAAGCTGCTTGAAGTCCAGAGCAAGCGGCTTGCCCCGGGCCAAAAAATGTCCTGTGATTTCAAGGCCAATGGCTTCTCGGCCACGACCACGATGGTCGAACCTCTCGACTCCAACGGTAAGGTCCAGCTTCGCGTCGGTCTTTACCAAAATGAAGGTCTTCAGTTTGAGACCTTCGTGAATACCCCTCCCAATCAGCTATTCTTTTGCGATAAGCTCTTCAGCGACGGCTCCCGCCTCCTGATCGGCGTCGCGGCGCGTTGAGGGGGAGGAACCCGGTCAAGAACTTGCCCGGGTTGTCGACCCGCCACCCCGTAATCCGTGATGAGCCTTGTGGTTCTGACAAGGCGGCTTCACTGGGCCCTTTCCTGCTCCTTGCAATGCGGGAGGGGGCCGCTACAATGGTTTTCCGATCAATCAGAGCAAAAACCCGGCGATCATCGGGTGTCCCTCTCTGCGCGTTGAAAAATGTGTATTGTGATCGAGGGAACGAAACGGTCGGATTTCGTTTGACTTAAGAACGACCGGGCTTCCTCTCGACGGACACAAGAGATCCGGCCAAATAGCGCCCGCGAAACATAAGCCAAGACTCCACAAGCCATTGCAACCTGATCTAAGGCGCGGGATCGACGCAGGTCTCGCCCGTTTCAGATACGACCGAACGACCGATCGGCAATTTTCGCGGATCGGCATTCGGTCGAAACCGTCAGTCGCGGAATCGTCGGATTTCGTCTGACCGAAGGGAGTTACCGACCGATGTCCACACCCACAACCGAGCACCACTTGAACGCGACCATTCTTCTTGGCAAAGGACTGACCCCAGGCAAGCTCCGGGGCCTTCAGCGGATCAGCAACCCCAATGGCACGCTGACGATGGTGGCGTTCGACCAGAACAGCTCCATGATCGAAATGGCCCAGAAAGCCTTGAAGGGCAAGGGCGAAGACCGCGAGCCCACCTATGAAGAGATCGTCGAGGCCAAGGTCGACATGGCCCGGCAGATGTCTCCGGCAGGCTCGGGCATCCTGATCGATTCGTATTATGGCGCGTGGTCGGCGATGGCGAGCGGCGCGATCCCGCCTGAAAAGGGGCTGCTTGTCCGTGTCGAGAAGTCGGGAAGCCCCAAGAACAAGGTAGGTGCCCCCCTGGCCGAGTACGAGCCGGGCTGGAGTGTCGAAAAGATCAAGCTCATGGGGGCCGACGCCGTCAAGCTGCTCGCGCCCTTCGAGCCCAACGAGCCGGGCTCGGCCGAGCACAACTTCGCGTTCCTGGAGCAGGTTTACAACGACTGCAAGAAGCACGACATTCTCTTTCTTCTTGAGCCGATCACCTTTCCTTACGGCGGCGAGAAGAAGACCGACAAGAAGTACCTGGATCGCAAGGCCCAGTCGGTCATCGAGACGGCCACGATCATCAGCCGGTATTGCGACGTCTACAAGGCCGAGTTCCCCGGGACCCTTGGCCACGACACCGACGACCACCTTCAGGACAACCTCCACGCCCTAAGTGAGGCCAGCGAGCGCCCCTGGGTCTTGCTGTCGGCGGGAGTCGACTACCCTGACTATCTCAAGCAGGTGAAGATGGCGATGACCTCCGGCTGCTCGGGCGTGCTCGGCGGCCGGGCTTTCTGGAAAGAGTATTTCCTTCAGGAGAGCCCCGCGGCCCGGACCAAGTTCGCCGCGACGGAAGGCCGCAAGCGGGTCGCCGAGGTTGATGGCGTCGTCCGTGAACACGGCAGCCCGTGGTTCGCCAAGTACGGCCTGACGAAGGAAGACCTGACCAGCATCCGCGCCAGCGAAGGTTGGCACTTCCGCTACGCACCCAACGCCGCCTCCGCCGGCGGCAAGGGCGGGCACGTGGTTCGGGCCGGCGAGGTTTATTGAGCGGAGATCGATTGAGTCACATATAGACCAGGGCGCGGCCGACGGACAACGTCGGACGCGCCCTTCGTCATCTCGACGATGGTCCATGCGAAAAACCGACATTCTCAACGCGCGTGCAAAGCGAACGAAAGCGAAAATTCGGCTTCGTTTCGGGAGTGCCCCGCCTCAAGCGAAAAAGGCCCGGGAAGCCCTCAAAGTTTGACTTCGGGTTCGTTTCGGGAGTGCCCCGCCTCAAGCGAAAAGGCCCGAGACGCCCTCAAAGTTTGACTTTGGGTTCGTTTCGGGAGTGCCCCGCCTCAAGCGAAAAGGCCCGAGAAGCCCTCAAAATTTGACGTCGGCGTCATCGTTCATGTCCCCCCATTGGGTGGAGTGGTAGCGGGTTCTTGCTCGTGGGGTGGGCATCGCCCACCATTCTAAGACCATGTCAGTAAGTCAGTTGCGTGGTGGGCGATGCCCGCTCGATGGGAAAGAAAGCGGTGGCGGCTCCCATTGAGGAGCCAGGCGCCGGCTTCGTTTCGGGAGCCTTGACGAACGCAATCACGAGAAGACATGCCGTCAATCTCGCACGCACGCTTCCATTCAAGAAATCGACGGATTGTCAAAGAGCCTGGAGACGAGACGTCACGCGACGCACGCCGATGATCGGGTCGACTCGTTCCGCGAGATGGTCGCGTTTTGTTCCGTTCCTGGAGCGAAGAGCGAGGCGGCTTGATCGGGTCGATCAGGGCGGGTCCTCCTTTACAACTATCGAAAACCGAGGCCCGCGCGCTCTTCGCGTTTTCTCCATTCATGAAGGTGATCATCGATTTCACAATCCTCTTGAAGATTGTCCCGAGGGTCTTGTACACTTGTAAGAATAGGGGGATCGTTTTCTGGGTTCGTGGCGACGATTCTTTGGAGTGCGTGGAGCTCGCTCCCGCTTTCCGGGGTTGCCAAAGGTCTGGTCATGTCATGAAGATTTCAAAGCGTCGGCAAGCCGCCGCACTCCACGGGAGCGATTCCGATGGCTCAACCACGCAGGAAGCTCTTCGGGCCGTTGTTTTATTCGACCTCGGTGCTTGCCGTTCTGGTGCTGCTCTTTGCGGCGATGGTTTCTGTTCTGTCTTGGGTCAACGAACGCCGAGAGTTGCAAAATCTGGTCCAATCCCTTCGGTCGTCAGACCCGAATGCGAGAGCGACGGCGGCCTCATCGCTTGCGATGCGAGGCGATCAAAACGGTTCTTCGCCGTACTTGATCGAGGCGACCCGTGACGCTCGCCCCGAGGTCCGGGCCGTGGCGTATTCGGCACTGACCGAAACGTCGATGAATCTGAAAGATGTGATTCCGGTGTTGTTGGCGGCGGTGCGCGATTCGGAGCCGGATATCCGCCGCTCGGCGGCCAACGGTATCGCCCGGGCGGTGGTGTTCGCATCGCAGACGGTTCCCTCGTCGCCGGAGACCCACGGTGGGCTCGCGCCTGATTTGCGAGAGCAAATCCTGAAAGCGTTGCGAGTTCTCCTGAAAGATCCTTCGTTCAAGGTCCGAGCCGCCGCCGTCTCCTCGCTCGTTGAGTTCGGAACGGCCCCGACCACGTCGCCCGACCTCGTCGCGGCGACGGGTGACGAAGACGAAGATATCCGGATTGCCGCCTCGGTTTCGCTGCTCAAACTCAACGGGAACAGCGATCCTACCGCCGGTCGGACGCTACTTGCGATGCTCTCGGACCCGGATCTTACCCTTCCTCACATTCGTATTGTGGAGGTTTTGAAGGAAACCTGCGAGTCGGTTCAAGATCAGGCGGTATCCGCGCTGATGACGCTGCTTTCCAAGGACGAACCCGATCTACGGGATGTTGCGATGGGCTGTCTTGCGATCATGGGTGAGCGGGCGCGTAGGGCATTGCCGGCGATTGAGGCTCTGTTGAACGATCCCAATCCCCACCTCCGCGCCGCCGCCGAGAGTGCGTTTGGTGAGATCGGGGGGAAGACCACCCCTCGATTCATCGCGATGCAAATCAAGACGATCGCCGACACGACGATGACGGCAAGTTGGCGTCATTATTCGTTGAACGCGCTCCGCGAGGTCAACGCCCCCGCGCTCATGCAAGCCACTCCCGGCTTGATCCGTCAGCTCGCCGACAAAGACCCGAACGTCCGAATGTTCGCGCTCGAATTGCTCGGGCAGATCCTCTACGACATCCCGGGCGAGTTGCCGAAGGCTGGCGAGGGGAAGTGATCTCTTGATTGGTCGCCGCAGGTCCATGATCGACCGGGAGCCCGGCGATCAGGTTTTACATTGTCCTTCAATGAAACCCACAAATTCCAGAGCCAATTTGAAGTAATCACGTATTTGCGCAATCGTAATTGTATATGTTTATCCATGAGCTATGCAATGTCTTTGTGCTATGATGGCGTCGATGGCTTCTTTTCGGCCATTGTCGCTTATGTATTTTTCAAGATCTCTGCCCCAATCGCTTTTGAATTGTCCTGCTAATTCTGTGATACGTTTTGAATTAGGATTTGGGAGCCTATCCAGATTCTTTTTCGCAAAAGTAGCGACAGGCAAACTCGCCTTGGCCGAGCAGAAATCCGAGTAGATCGCTTTCAGAGAATTCTCAAGGAAACCAGCGCAACGGACAGATAAATATTTGGCCCAGTGGGAACGCATCTCAAGATTTTCACCACAGGCAACGCGGGTGCGATCGAAAAGAGACTGGAGTAATTGGAGCTGGTGGTTTAAATCTCGGTTAATCATGTCAGTTTCGCGAACGTCTCGGTCGCCATCTTGATTCTCGTGGCGACAAATCTCACGTCCGCGGTGGATCGCGATACAGAAGCCATAAATTCACTCTTCGAAAGCAAATCGGAGTAAGCGGCTTTGAAGGATGCGGAATTCTTTATAGGCCGAGATTTTAGACGTCGGCAAAGCCCCACCATCACGGAATCAAAGATCGCGGCGTTAATCGTCGATTCAGGTCGGAACGCGGCCTTTCCCACCGCATCAAGGAGGAGAGTGATGGCGGATTTGAAGAGATCGCCCCACAACTCCAACGACATCATTTCAGCATTGCGATATTTCGTGGCAAACTTATTGATGAATTCCTTCATGGGGCGTTCATAATCTTCGGTATTTTCGTAAAACGCGAGAAACCGGAGGATGAGTTCTTGATCCTTCAGCCTCGGACTTAGCTTTCCGTAGAGTGTGCGCCACGCGGGGAAGGCGTTCCATTGTTTAATGGATTTCAACAATCGACCGTGATAGATCGCGACTCGGATTTCCTGAGGAGTCAGTTTTTGGCCGCCATTATTAAGACGTTCAAAAATGTAATAGATACTTGTATCATTGTCTTCTGGAGATTCTTGCTGGACAATGGTGGCATGAATAATTGAGTCGTTGAGCCTTACCTTGTCTCTGTCTTCTAAAGTGGCGTAGGTAAGCTTTTCGAATTTCGGCTGAACTTTTGTGAGAGTGAAGACTTTTTGAGTCTTCTCTTCCTTCTTTGGATTGAAGTATCCATTGTAGAAGAATTGCAAAGTTTTGAGACGTTGCTGCCCGTCAATGACCAGTAATTTATTGGTCTCCGGCTCTTTGGCGAGAAAAATCCCGGGGACAGGCAATCCCAGAAGCAAGGACTCAATGAACCTGGAGGCTTCGTTCACATTCCAAACGTAGTCTCGCTGAAATGGCGGAATGAATATGTCATTTTAATTTAACCTTTTTATGAGACCCTCGACGTCAAAATCCGCGCCGAAACTTGTGATGTCGTAACGTTCTATCGCAACCGTATCATCTGTGGACGCGTCATCGTCAACGTTGCCATCATCCTGAACATCAGATTCTGTCTGAGCCTTAATCTTTTTTTCAGATACCCGTGCGGTACCGTTAGCCTTCGCCATTTGCTTTCCCCTCAAAGATGTCGTCGATTCCATTCGATTGTAAACTTCGTGGAGATGACGGAATAGAGGGACGAGCGCTTCGACCGCTCGTCCCCCTATTCTGAGATCCCGAGCGTGCGATCCGACTCACCGCCCCGTGAAATCTTTGCGTTCGATGTTTCTTGGGTTGCGGAGCCTGGTCCGCTTTTGCGAGCGGGGACCGATGGGACCCGCGATACCGACGGGTTGGGGCCGGGTGCCGGTGCGGGCCTGGATCATGCTGCCGACCTTCGGATCGATCAGGCTCGATTGACCGGTCTTGGCGTTGAATCGGACTCCGCCGCTGCGGCTGAAAGAGGCGGGTTGGCCAAGCTGGTCTTGTTGCGCGATCAAGACCTCGCGGCCTTCGTCGCCATAGGCGTAGAACAGGTTGCTCGTCGTGTCATAGGTGATCCGGTCGGCCTGGATGGTCTTGTCGTTGTCGGCGGCGAAGGCGTTTTCCCAGGCCGCCAACAGGTAGCGCGGGGGGCCGTCGGGGTTGATCGGGGAGGGGTCGCTCACCACCCGCAAAATCTCCGAGGTCAAGAACTGACCGTCGGCCGAGCGGTTGTCCGGATCGAGGACGGCATCGGCGTCGGGGACTCTTCCACGAAGGGCTTCCACTTCACCGAAGAAATCCGCCCAGCGCGGCTCGGCCTTGTCGGTGACCTTTCCCGATCCGAACCGGCCCGCCATCTCTCGCGAGAAACGGACCTGAGTGAGGATCAGAGGAGGAAGCGCGCGGCGCGCCGCGAGGGCCTGTGCCGGGCCGGTCGTTGATCGCGCGGGGGCCTTGAAATCGGCTGGTTTTCTCACGCCGTTGTGGCCGATGACGGGAGGCTTTTGGCCATCACCAGGCCCCGAGGTCGGGCGAATCACCCGCCCATTCGCGCCTCCAACCGCAGGCGCGGCCGATCGCGGGGCGTTGCCGCCCGGGAGAGCGAGGCCTTGCCCGGATTGCCCCTCACGCTCGTACAAGTAAACAATCCCCGGTGTCTTCATAAAGAAGTTGCCGGTGAGTTTATCATAAACGAGGTGATCGCCTTCGATCCGTTGTTTTTGAAGGACCTGTTTTGAGGCGGGGTCGAGCTTCTCGTTAATCACGACGACATCGTCGACGCATTCGATCGCGGCGATCTCGGCGTTCGGCTCGGTCTCGCCGGGCGGCAACTCGACCGCATTCTTGGCGCGAGCGAGCTTCATTGGACGATCGAGGTAGACCTTCATCACATCCTTGCAGTCGAGGATTGATTCATCAGTCTCGGCGTGAACATTCTTATAAAACTCGGCGCGACCTGCGGGCTGCCCCTTCATGTTCGTGGAACGCCCGAAGAACTTCATGCGGGAGTCGAAAGTGATGGTCATGGGAGTGGTCTTCGCGGGGGAAGTCGCCGCGGCGACAGGCCCCGAATCGGCCTTCGCAGCGGGCTTATCACCACGAGGGCTTCCCATCTTGGGAGCGGGCGCGGTTTGGCCGGAGAGCCCTTTGTCGCTCAAGAGGCCGACCGCGGCCAGCTTTGTGAGCGAGCCTCTGCCATCAATCCAGGCTTCGTCGGTCGTCTGGTCGAGACCGATCACCTGCCCTCGGAACGTCATGTCGTCGATATCGATCCGGGCGAGCGGGATGAGGTCGGCGTCAATTTCATCCGCCGCATGAGGAACGGCCGGCCGGCGGCTTCCCAGGAGGTCCGCACCCGGTTTCATTGCGCGGGGGTCGCTTCTTGGATCGCGGTGGAAGATCACGAACTTGGCGGCCTCGGGTCCACGGTTGTAGATATCCACAGCCTCGCCCACAGCGTCGGTCCCTCGGGATTTCCCCGGTGCCGGGTCTTGATGAAAGGTCACCGCGCCTCGAAGGAGGACCGACTGGATCTCGGACCCTTGATTTTGACCATCGCCTAAAAGAGACGTGCCGCCGGTCGGCCGCGCCGCGCCGGTTCCGCTGTTTCCGCCGAGTCCGGGAGTCTTGCCTGCGCCGGGGTGAAGCAAAATCTTGGCGGAAACGCGATTGGCGGTCGCTTTGGCCAGAGGCTCGGCCGGCTTGGGCTGAGGCAGGGGCTTCGCGTCCGGCGTGTTCGTCTTTGACTCTGCAGCGGCTGGGAGAGGGGTCGAAACGGCAACCGCAGTCACTGCCGGAGGGTTCGCGGGGCGGGACTCGAAATGGGCGTCGAGCCACTCGCGGGCGATCAGACTCTTGCTTGGCGCGTCGAGGTGGACGTCCTGCCGCGCGAAGAGGCGTTCGATCTCGTAGGCCGCGGGTGCGACGGCGGGGTCTCTGTCTTTGCCAAGATCGTTGGTCTTGGAGGCGGTGGCCACGGCGGTCTTGCCGTTGGGTTTGAGGAAAACCACGATCAGGTCGCGGGCGACGAGCTTGGTCGCGGCGGCGATGTCGTTGAAGGCGGGGCTGCCGGTGAGGGTCAGGCGTTTGCCCGTCACGACTTGAGCGCCCGTCTTGTCGCGGGTGGTCTCGGCCTGGAGCGTCAGTTGATCGAGCCAGCGCGCGGTTCGTTCGACGGGAGCGTTGAGACCCGAACGCGATTCGAGATCACCCGGACCGCGCGCGACGATCGTGGCGTGGTCGTTGCCCTGTCCATCGTCAAAGATGGTGGCGTCGATGGTGCGAATGGTGGTGAAGGCGGTGACTTTCCCTGCCTCTGGACCTGTCTGGGCGATGTCTGTCTTTTCGACCACAAGCTTGGTGCCGGCATCGCCGCGCAGGTACGTTTCGTCGGGAGCGTCGGGCATCAGTTTCTTGTGGATCAATTCTTTGCAGCGCGCCTTGATCCCTTGAGCCATGGAGACCAGGCGGACATTGTGGCCGGTCGCTTCCGCGCGCTTGAGGACCAGGCTTCCTTCCGAGCTTTCGTTTTCAAGATCGACAAATTCGTCGTCGTCGGTCGGCGAGAGATCGGGCGTTTTCTCTCCTTTCTCAGGAGGGACGAGCGTGAGGCGAAGGGTATCGCTATAGAGCTGGTCCTGAGGTCGGCCCGTTTTGCCTCGCAAGACCTCGACGTTGCGGTGAAAGTGAGCGTAGGTCGGGTCGGGGGGCGCGGGGGGGCCAACACGGACGGGAAGGCGTGGTTTGGGAAGGTCGACCTGAAGCATGCCGTCGGAACGTGCGGTCAAGGGGGTCGGCTCGCCGGTTTTCTTTCGCTTCGCGCCGGGGTTTCCCGGCAGCATGCCACCGGGTCCGACGTCGTGGATGGTGATGAAGACGTCTCGTTTGAGGATGGCGGTCTGAGCGCCGTTGAATCCGGAGGAGCTTTCGGAGGTGAGGTCGGTTTCCCTGGGACGGAGCTTGATCAAGAGGCCTTTACCAAGGACGCGATAGACGGCATCCTCAATGACCACGGTGTCTTTGTCGTCGCCGACGATCTGGAGGGAGGCCTCGTCGTAATCAATATAGGTGAGTCCACTGATCTTGAGATCATCAACGGGGTCGCTGGTGCTCTTGTCATCACGGAGGAGCACCTCGCCCTCAATCCGAGCGTGGACGACTTTCATCGCTCCCCCCGCGCCGGGTTTGGTGATGAGGCCGAGGGGTTGATCGAGATCGACCGTGGCGGAATGACTGGTGACGGTTTTCAGGCCGCGACCGTCTCTGGAGCGCCAGATCAACGCGAAAGGAGTGAACTCGATCTGCTTGCCGTCGTTGAGACGTTTGTAATCTTGAGCATAGATCCAGAATCCGCGGTCGGCATTGTAAATCCGAATCGGGAGCGCCTCATCGGCGGCCCAGTGCCCTCGACCGAAACCCTGGATCGCCAGATTGATCGCTTGCCGCTTGGTCTTGGACTCCGCCGCGGCGTGGGAAAAAACCGTGTCGTCTTTCTTCGCGCTCAGCCCCTCCGCAACGAGCGCGAAGCCACGGGTGTAGCCGGCGTAGCTCGCCAGAAGCACACCGAAAGCCGTCGTAACGCGGAGGAGAGTCTTGAACACTGGGATTTCCGTTAAGTTTTGAAAGGGGGCCCTGCCCGCCGACTTTTCTACGCATGGATTCATTGTGGGCAATGCCCACCTTATGAAACATCATATCATGGGTCGATCAGCCTGTCCCAATCTCCTTGGTTCTTCAACAACAATTCAATGACTTCACGAATCGCACCTTTGCCGCCTTTGGCGGTTGTGACGACATGGGCTCGGCGTTGAACTTCCATTGCGGCATCGGCGGGACAGGCGGCCAGACCGACTTCGGACAGCACCGGGAGATCGGGAAGGTCGTCCCCGACATAACATACCTGGCTGGGCTTGAGCTTTAGCTCGGCGAGCAAGCTCCGGAACGGTTCGAGCTTGGACGACGCTCCTTGAATCACGGGACTGATTCCAAGCTCGGCGGCGCGGAGGTCAACCACCTTCGCCCTTCGACCGGAGAGGATGGCCACCTGCTTTCCCGCTTTACGCCAGAGCGAGATGGCGAAACCGTCGCGGACGTGAAAATTCTTGGTCTCGACCCCGAGGTCGTCCATCGCGATGACACCGTCGGTAAGCACGCCGTCGACATCCAGGAGCAGCAACGCGATCGGGCCGCAGCGTGCGGCGAGATCCGCGGCGTCAGTGGGTGCGTCGCGGCTAGGCATTGAGTCATCCAATGGCGATAGGATAAGCGTTAAAAAGTTGGTTTTCGTAGGGTGGGTCGAGTCTTCGAGGCCCACCATTGTCATGCGTGTTTGTCATGCTTTACCCCGCATTTCTCCATTGTTCGATGCGTGGTGGGCCTCGAAGATTCGACCCACCCTACGCGGAATTCACTCGCCTTCGAAGTCGAAGTCGGCGGGGACCATGCCAATGACGTCGGTCAAGTCGATCAGACCGACAAGCCTGCCGGCGTGATCCACGACGGGAAGCTCGCTGATTTTCCGAAGTTTCATCACCTCGACGGCTTCGGCCAAGGTATCGCCGATCGTGACTTGAACGGGATTGGCGGTCATCACTTCCCCGATCGGGCGGTCGATCTCGGCATCACGACGACGTTCGAATAACCGTGCCAGGTCGCTGTCGGTAAAGATGCCGACGAGGCAGGCTTCCTCGTTCACCACGAGCACCGCCCCCGATCGTCGGCGCGGGCCTGCCAGTCCGATCAAGACCTCGCGCACGGTTTGAATCGGCGAGGCGCGACGGAGTTGACGGCCCGTGCGCATCACGTCCTCGACCCTGCTGAGCTTGCGCCCCAGACTTCCGGCCGGGTGGAAGAGCGCGAAATCCTCGGCCCGAAAGTCGCGCATCCGACTGACCAGCAATGCGAGAGCGTCGCCCACCGCCATCATCGCCGTGGTGCTTGCGGAAGGTGCGAGGCCCAGGGGACACGCCTCCGCGATCGGTCCCAGTGCGACACAAAGATCGGCCGCTTGCCCCAGCGTGCTGCTCGCGCGCTCGGTGATCGCGATGAGGCGCGCACCCAGACGCCTGAGCGCGGGGATCAAGCGCAAGACTTCCTCGGTCTCTCCACTTTGAGAAAGCGCGATCACCACGTCATCGGCACGAATACGGCCGAGATCGCCGTGAACGGCTTCGGCGGGGTGGAGCGGAAAAGCGCGCGTTCCGGTCGACGCCAGTGTCGCGGCAAGCTTTTGCCCGACAATTCCCGCCTTGCCCATGCCCGTCACGATCACACTACCGGAGCAATCGTGGACAAGGTCCGCGGCGCGTGAAAATGAGCCGCCCAGCCGCTCGCTTACGCGATCGAGGGCGTCGGCCTCGATCCGCAAGACTTCGCGGGCGAAGGCCAGCCCTTCGGCCTCGGACTCACGCTTAAGGGATGCGTCCGTGATCATGGCCATCGTTCGCGGGCCTCCTTGTCCCGCGACGACGGGATACCGCTAAGAACGAAGCGATTCGTTCCCGGCGCTCCCGACTTTCCGGCTGGGCACATTAGCCCATCCCCCGTCACTCGTCAACGCGGGCCGTGACAACTTCTCCCCTTCCCGATCACAATCCGAATGAAATAGGAGTCAGGCAATTGGCAATAGTGGGCTCGAAGACTCGACGCACCCAAAACCTGACCGCCTTCCCGGAACCAACGGCGCAACCCCTATCGACGTTTCCTATTCCTCAATTCGGCTCTACGTGTCGGAAATTTGGAGGGTTTGGGCGAGCGCGGCAGAAAGTTGTGGCATCTAAAGCGGATGAAGGGGTTGTGCGAACTGTGCGACGTTGACTGTAGACCAGGCGAACCCAGTGAACCAGTCGTTTCATAACGGGTGGAGAACCCGCGTTTCCCAAAGGAAACGAAGGGTAGTCTGCATGGTCCATGGGTCTCAGTTGTGTCATCGGGAGTTCCTTATCCCGTAATCGTTTTTGGACACGAGAGTTTCTTAATGCAACCACGGGTTGCTGTAAAGGTCGAGTAGTGAGGAATAGGTGGCCACAATGATAGGGCTGCTTGGATCAACCCCGACGGGGCCGGTAGGAACCGGGCCACCCGGAATGATTGATGGATTCATCGGATCGACCGGATCGGGTCCAATCGGATCGCTACGGACGGAACCTTTCAAAGCGTAGAAAAACGGAGGGAGCGGAGCGCCGTTTCGCGTGGCCGCGACAACGCGCAACGTGTATTTACCGATGGGAAGAACGACGTCGGTTCCCGACGAAAGACCGCCACCGAGGGCGCGAACGGAGGCGACAGCCTTTCGGTTCGCGTCGTAGAGGGTTGCCTGAACGGCGGACTGAGTGCTTGATGACTGAGAGGTGCCGCTCAAATCAAAATGGAAGAGGGAAGTCGTGTAGACGTTGAAATCCCGAATGTCCTGGGTCTTTGTCGCTTCAAGTTGATCGGAAATGAAAGTGAGAGAGCTAATGGGATTGGGAGTGAGGTCGACTCCCAGAAAATAGCCGCCGGACGAATGGGCACCCGTCTGGTCATTCGGCTCGACGCGGACGTAATAGGTGGAATTGGGACGCGCGTTCAAGACTTGAATAGTATCACTCAAGCTGTCGTGTGCGAGGATCTGTGCGGCGACAGGGTTGTGCTGAGCGTCGAAGGCGTCGACTCGCGGGGTAAGCGAACCGATCTGACGCGCCCAGACCGTTGCGATCATGGCCTTCGCGGGATTGGCGTCGGTCTTCACAGTAAAGAAATCGACGTCGGAGGCACCTTGGAGGATGTCTCGCGTGGTGTACTGCCAGCGGGCGTCGGTTCCGGGAGCCTGAGGCCGCAGCGCCTCCGCCTGGTCGAATGTGGATTTGGCACCTCCATCTTTCGCGGCGGCAATGGAGAGCCAGGGTGCGTTCGAGGCAAACTTGGCGAGGTCGGTTTGACCGATGGCGATGCGGTAACTTCCGATCCCGAAGACGTTGGGCTGCGAACTCTCGACCCGCGCGTAATAGCGTGCGCCCGGCGTCGGGTTTGAAACTGTGATGTCCAGGTCGTTATGAATGGGATCGAAGGTCGCCGTGGAGGCGATAGGCTGAGCGAGGGCGTCCATGACGGTAACCTTCGCCGTCAACAGGCTAATCCCTTGGGCTTTGACAATCACGTCAAAAGGGCGAGAAGACCAGGGTGCGGCATTGAACGTGTAAGTATCCCGGTCTTGCAGCGAGGAGATGTCGCCATTGGCGATGACCGGGCCGTTTGACGTTCCACTACGGAGCAGAGCCAGCGGATCAAGAAGTGAGAGTGATGTGGCGGTGCCAATCGAATCATTTCCCGTGGCGCCCTCATAAGGGTCGGACTGGCGGACTCCATACAAGGTTTGCAGGGACGTGGAGTCCGCTGTGGAAAGGCCAGTGAAAGTTGTTTCGTTAACCGGATACATCACCGAGGTCGGGTCGCCGGGGTTATCGCCGAGGCCGAAGACGTGTCCCGCTTCGTGAAGGCCCACGCTCAAGAGGTCGGCTGAGCCGGCGCTTGCGGGACTCGCGGCGATCGGAGCGTTGCTATTGAGTAAGACATCGCCAGACCAATTGTTAAAGAGGTCGAACGGCGTGGAAATGGCAAGGACGTCCGGGGCGAGAGGTCGTGCCGCGATGCGGATGTCCCCCATGTTGGGATTACCCTGAAGGGGTCCCGGCTGTCCCGCGGGCTGACCGGCATCCGCTACCAGGCCGATGTTGATGTTGCCGCGAACGGCCCACGTTTGAAAGGCTCGAAGAATTTGGGTTTGCCAGACGGACGTCGCGGTCTGGGCTCCCATGGTCTGGGAAAGCACACTTGGCGCGCCACCGATGGACGTGCCATCGGGGACGAAGCTCAATGTCAAATGTTGAGGGTCGGGCCAAGTCAGGCCGACTGTGGCGAGGAGACGGCGGTCTTCGAGGGCCTCAAGCGACGGTCGTCGTCGGGTTGAGAAGCGCATGGTGTCGTTCACCTAAGAAGGGACCCGGGTGCAGAAGAACGGCTGGCGTCATCGCCAGCCCCGCGCCTTCCGTGGAGGACTTGCCGATCGAGCCGTCGCTCTGGATGTGCGCTCCCTTCACCCGGGACAGCGCGCGAAGAGCGGTCCGGGACGGTCCGCGTTCATCGCGGGATTCGTCACGGGTACGGCGTCGAAGGGCCACAGGCCCGGACCGGTCCGTGGTCACGAGCTTGTCATCCCTTGGGAATCGACCCAAAGGCCGATCCCACAAGATGACAAGGCGCGAGAATCAGGGTTTCGGAATCGTGGGCTTCGCGGTCGGTTTGGAAGTGATGGAAAGCGTCCTTGCGGGTATCGCGGCCGCCTTGGCCGTTTTCGCACGCTCGACGATCCGGAGAAAGTCCGGATCGTCGCGGAGGGAAGCGAAATCAGGGTCATCATCGACCCGGTCGAGTCCGTAGCCATGGCTCAATGCGAAGCGAAGGTAGCGTAGTGCTTCGTGGCGGTCGTCAGGTTGGTGCCGCGAGGTCAGGGCATACGTGTTTGCGACGCGGTAAACCGTGTCGAAAGTGGGCCTCCAGGAGAGAGCGACCTCCGCATCAACGCGAGCGCCATCATCCTGATCAAGGCGAGCCTTGAGAACGGCCCGGTTCGCCCAGACCTCTGCGGATTCGGGCATGTCTCTGAGAACCTGATCGAGCGAGGCAACCGCCTCTTGGTTCCTGCCGAGTCGCTCGGAGAGGATATGAGCCTTGTTGATCAATGCCGCCGAGGATCTCGGGTTGATCCGCAGGGTCTGATCGAAATGTTCGAGCGCCTTTATGTTTTCGCCTTGCTTCAATAAGTAAAAGCCTCGGTTAAGCCACCCCATCTCGTCGAAGACCGGCAACTTGAGGCTTTGCTCGATATCGCGACTTCCGCCCTCAATGTCGCCCAGTCTCGATCGAACCTGGCCCCGAGCTAATAACGTCCTGGCAGGATCTTCGCCCGCCGAGAGTGCCCCTGAGAAACTCTCGATCGCCTGTTTGTGATTTCCGAGTTTCAGCGCGACAACGCCATGCTCGTAGAGGATGTGAGGGTCGTTGGGGCGGAGTCGAAGCGCGGTTTCGAGGTCGGCCGCGGCGATTGTTAAATTGCCCTGCTCTTCGTTAACCAAGGCATGGTAGAGCCATGTGATCGGATCATCGGGAGAAAGGGAGATGCAGGCTTTGAAGTAGGATTCGGCGGAAGGCGATTTGCCAAGCTTCAAGGAACAGTATCCCGCGTTGAAGACAGCCTGAAAATTCCTCGGGTCGAGCCGGGCCGCTTGTTCAAGGAACGGGCGCGCTTTCTCAGGCTCCTGTCGGTAGAGAAGGCCGATGCCGAGCAGATAGTGATCTTGGGACGTCACGAGCGGGGTCGACTTGGCCCGCGCGGCGCTCTGCCTCGCGGCTTCCTTTTCGCCAAGTCTCGTCAGCAGATCAACACGCAGCTCCCAAAGCGCCTTGGGAATCCGACCCGACCCGTAGGCGATTTCAGCCCGTTCGCAGGTGATGAGGGCGGCGCGGTAACGGCGATCACTTGCCGAGGAATCGGTTTCGTTTTTGGCGAGACGCGTCTCCGCCCATGCAACCGACATGAGCATCTGACCGACCTCGTCGCGGGTTCGATCGCGCTCCGTCGTCGGCAAAAGACTCACCGGAGGGCGATCCCACCATTTGGTTTGCGGCGCGTCAGCCCTCAATCCCAGAACGGCAAGCTGTTTTGCGGCTTCTTTCAGCCCCGCTTCGGTGATATTCCTGTTGCTGCGCGGGCTGTTGAGTTTTGTGAACGTGTCTTTCGCCGCGAGGTCGAACTTCGCGACGGTCATGTGGGCTTCGTACCGACCGATCCGTTCGCGCTGAGCGGTCAACTTCGACGCGATCCCACCTCCGCCGCCAAGCCCGAGGGTCCCCAAAACGAGGAACGAAATTAACCAAGGATGCCGTTTCACCCACTTCGATGCTCGCTCGCGCCGGGAGGGATCGGGGGCATGTTTCAGGGGTTGATGCGCCAGGTGTCGTTCGAGATCTTCAAGCAGCGATCGGGCCGAGTCGTAACGATTGTCGGGCTCGGGCTCGAGACAATGGCCGACGATCGACTCAACGGCCGGTGAGACCGCTGGATTCCAGGGCCTAAGACGGGGAGGCGGACCCTGACGATCGGCGATCATGATCGCGAGCGTCTCGCGGCGGGAGCCTTCGCGAACCGGAAACGGAGGCCGCCCCGTCAGCAGCTCGAACAGGATCACTCCCAAGCTGTAGACATCACTTCGGGCATCGACCGGACGAAGTCCGTCACGGAAGGCATCGAGGTGTTCAGGGGCCATGTAGGGGAGCGTGCCACCGAGCGACGCGCGTTGTGAAGACTCCTCGGAGTGAATTTTGATATCTTCCGCCAGATTGAAGTCGAGGAGCATCGGCCGACCGTCTTCGGTCACCAGGACATTGGCCGGCTTGATGTCGCGATGAAAGATCCCGCGGCCATGGGCGTGAGAAAGTCCGTCGGCCAGGCGAGCCCCCATCCAGAGGATCGCATCAACGTAACTATACCGTCCGAGCAACCTGCGAGCGTCAGGGTCGTTGCCCGACTCTGGGACCACCGCGGCCGGCTCCGGGCCTGGGGCGTATGGGGGTAGGGAGATATCGGGGCGGGGTCCGGATTGGTCACCATTGTCGACCGCGTGACCCGTGGAGGGTTCCGACGCTCCGGGGTCGCGGACCGTCGCCGTCCACGAATCGTCCGCGAGATTCTCAACGCCCTTAAGCACGCTGCTCTTGCTCAGGCTGGTCAGAAGCCCTCGACCTGAATCTGGCAATGTTCCCCGCGCCTTCATGTCTTCGAACACATCACGCAGCGTGACGGCGCCGAGGTAGGGCATGCAGACCGCGTGCAGCGTTCCTTCGCGGTGACGCGAATAGATCGGCACGATGTTGCGATGCTGAAGCTGCGCCAGAGTCTGTGCTTCGTCCTGGTTGTCGTCAGTGACTTTGAGTACGACGTGACGATCGGCCATCTCACCCTGGCGGGCAAGGAAGACGCGGCCGAACGATCCACGCCCCAACTCACTGATCAGCCGGAAGCCCAGGAACTCGGTCCCCGCCTCGGGTAGTCTGTTGGAGACAGCGCCGTCGTGGCCGAATCGGTGGGTATTGAGCCAATTCTCCCGACCCCAGACTTCCGACCGCGCCGATCCGTTCCCTTTCTCGGCGTGATTCCGCAGGTTCTCAGCCTGATTTCGGACGCTCTGAAACCGTCCTGCCCGAAGGTCGAGTTCCAGGCCGAAGCGATCGAGGTATTCCTTGGGCGAAGGGTTATGTCCGGCCTGATACCGAAGCCGGAATTCCTCGAAGGCGATCTCCTTGAGCGCATCCCGGTCGTCGCTGAGACCGGGAAACGCTCCCTGGTAGTCTTCGAGCGGCTTGGGGAGCCCTTGCTCCCAACGGTACTCCATATCAACCCGGATGAGTTCGCGAAGGACCGCCGCATGAAGCGGGTGATCCGCGGGCGGCAAATAAGCCGCGGGGTCGGCGACTCCATAACGGCAGTAGGCGTCTTCGAACGCCCTGACAAAATCATCAAGCTCTTCCGCGGGATCTCCCTCGCACTCTGCGCGGTCGGGTGATTTCCCGGTATTGGACATCGACAACGACATCGGCGTCGGTCCTCGTCAGTCATCCTGGTGATCGGACAATCCCTGTCCGCGATCGCCCATCCTGGATCTTATGAATGGTTCTTGTTGATACGAGTAGGGTGGGTCGAGTCTTCGAGGCCCACCAACTTCGAGGCTCACGATCTTTGAGACCCACCATCGCC
>JAYVYS010000241.1:0-5721 GCA_043784005.1 Isosphaeraceae bacterium | reverse complement strand
CCGATTCGTTTTTTGGCGGGTTCCCGTCCCTCGCACCAAGCCCTCGCGAGCGCAGGGCCGAGGACCGCCGGGACAACCAGGCCGAGCGCGATCAACGCGAAAACGAGTCGTCTTGCGGCGGCGTACGGACCAAATTCGCTCGCGGCCCAACTTCCCAAGACGATGAGATCAAGCCCGTAAAGCGTGACGCGCGCGAACCGAGTCAAGCCGGTGACCATCCCTCGCCGGAAAAGGACCAGTGAAGCGCGATTTCTGAGCTTTGGACGGGGCCAGCCATGTTCGCGTTTGTGACACCAGAGCGGCACAAGGGCTCCGAAGCATTCCGCCGCCACCAAGCACCAGGCCGCTGCGAACAAGTCGGCTGGGCCTTGAATCGAGAGATAAATGGAAGTCGCGACACCTAACGTCCGAACAACTTGCGCGGCCGCGAGTTCGCGCATCCGAAACGTAGCCCTGAGTCCGACGTCGCTGGCCCATGCCGATGCGAAGAGGGCAACTCCGGCGATCGCAACCGCCCCGGCCCGATCGGCTCCGAAAAGCCCGGCGATCAGCAGAATCAGCGCGTATCCGATCGTAGCGGCGACGAGTCGGATGCCGATCAAGAGTTCCGTGAGGGGCCGGACCAGGATGGGGTGCCTCGCGGCTTCGCGATAGACGATCACGTCCACGCCGCCCCGGACCAGCACGAGCATCCATGCCAGCACCGCCGATGCATATTCAAGTGTTGCAAACGACTGTGGCCCGAGACGACGGGCTTGATGAACCAAAACGAGGAAGCCGATCCCCCCCGCAAACGCTTCGGACGCGAGCACCCAGCCTAGCCGATTTACGCTAGTGGATGCAGAATGTGTGATAAAACGCGTGCGTCGATGCGTTCGATCGGTTCTCGTTCCTGTGGTCCGGCTCATATGTTTTTCGCCTCGGCCTGGAGTTCCCAGAGCGGGCCGAGGGTTACGAGAAGAGAGCGCGTCAAGGGGAGTCGCCGCGCGAGTTCGTAAAGACGATGCGGGATCTGCTCAACTTTGGGGCGGGTTCGCGCCCATTCTCGCGAGACAGGCGGGGCACAGAGTTTCGGCGCGCTCCAGCCGGTAGTCAGCGCAAGCCGCCGCGCCTCGGCCCCTGAAAGTGTTCGGGGCAACCAGTCCGACCTGCCGCGGAGTCGCAGGTAACCGGGCACCCATTTTCGAGGTAAGACGCCGATCCCCCAAAGGCCGACATGAGGGTCGGTAGTGAGCGTGAAACGATTTGGCGACCAGACGATCAGCCGGCCGCCAGGTCGCAAGATCCGCCGCCATTCTCTTAGTGCGAGGGAAGGGTCGTCGAGATGTTCGAGGACACTATCGGCCACCACGGTGTCAAAGGTTTCATCTGGCCAAGGAAGATGTTCGGCCTCTGCGGCGATCAGAGGAACCGAGACTCCGCGATCCGCGAGTCTCCGACGCGCGACCACAAGCCATCGTGAAGCGATATCGACTCCCACGATCGACCGCCCCGAACGTGCCGCCGCAACCAGCAACCCGCCGGTCCCGCAGCCGACTTCGAGAGTGCGACCCTGACGCGGTAATCGACTCGCCAATGCCTCACCTCGGGCTTCGGCACCAGTGATATGTCGAAGGAACCGGGCGCGACGGTGATCGACAATGTCGTCGGTCATCGCGTAATACGCTTCGGCAATCCCGTCGAGGTTGGTGGCGGGTTCGAGGGCGTGAAGGAGCTCGGCTTTCGCGCGCTCCGAGGCGAGATCGAGGTAACGGTCGGAGCTGAGCCGGAGGTCGGGCAGGCCCGCCACTAAGGGGAAGCGTCGCAAACAACCACGACAGACCAACCCACGTTTTCCGATGTCAACCACAGCCTTTCGACAAATCGGGCAGCCCGGCGCGAGGACGTCCCGTTCCGTCTCATGGTTCGGTGCGGCAACGATCCTGGATCGGGCTGATGCCATGGGTCGTTCCCTCGTGTCAGGATGTCACTCGCGCGACGGCCGCGAGTGTGACTTGTTTCAAGGTCCGCAAGGTGCGTCGCCAGCGGAGTGGACTTCTCGCGGTTCCCGAGGCGAGCGCGGCACGCAAACGTTCCGAGCGGAGGTAAAAGGCGTCAAGCCTCGCGATGTCGAAGCGATCTTGGTCGGAATCCGCGAAGTCGAGCCGTGTTCCGAATCCCGCGAGAAAGTACCGCGATGCGACAGCGCGAACCACCCTGCACGACGCTCCGTAGGGGTAGGCCACGAGCCGACAAGGCTTTCCCGTTTTTTCCTCAATCACATCGCGCGCGCCACGCAATTCATCAATGATCCATTCTGGATTTCCATGATCGAGTCTTGCGTGTGACACTCCGTGAGCGGCGAATCTCAGGCCCGACTTCCGGAGTGTGTCGATCTCTCGCCAGTTTAGGAGCGGCTCGATCGGGATTCTTGCCGGCTGACCGGGCCAGGCGTTATCCAAACCCAATCGACCGGTTGTGAGGAAGACGGTCGCGGTTGCGTTGTTGTGATTCAGGACGTCGACGATCTTCAAAATCGAGCGTAAGCCGTCATCGATCGCGATCGCGAACCCGTGTGGCTCGTCCGGCCGGCCTCGCTTGACCCAATCTGCAAGGTCAACGCAATGAAAGCCAGATTCGGCGAGCATCCCGAGCGTCTCGGCGAACCATGAAGGGTCGGTCGACGTGACGACCCTAGTTGTGCCGAACGAGTGAAATGTCAGGATCGGCAGTCCTGCGCGAGGGTTGGGGCGAATTGCTCGCATCATTCGGAATGCCCATGAAGGGCGCGGCGGCGAGCCGAGGAGGGTAGGTTCACCAACGATGGCTGCAATCGCACTTCCGCCCGGGATTCCTCAGCGCGATAAACGGCGTCGATCATCTCGGTGACTCGGCAACCATCCCACCCCGTGGCTTCGGGACGATTGGCATCCTTGGGCGTCGAAACGAAGGCTTCGACCTCGCTCATGAGCGAGCGCTCGCAGCCGTTTTTGAAGCGAAAAAGGCGTTCGAAGAGGCGTTCCTTGACGTAGGATCGCTGAATTTTCCGGCCGTTTGAGAGCACACCGATGAGTCGCCAGGGGGCGGTCTCAACTCGTAGCCACCCCGTCGTTCCCCTCACCTCGACAGTCAAGTAGCCGGTCGGCTGGGTCCACGACGACCTCAGTTCGGCGAAGCCTTGATCGAAGTCGCGGAACAATGCGTAGGCCTCGGACTCACAGCCCCGAGGCAGGTCGTGGCTTTGACGCAAAAAGCCCTTCGCGGCCACGATCTCGCCGAGAAATCGTCGAATCAGGTCGCAAGCGTGCGGGCCGTTATCCATTAACGTACCGCCACCTGAGCATGCGATGTCCGTGTGCCAGCTTGAAAGAAATTCGGCGTCGGCTCGATGTCCGATCTCGGCGCGGACGGAGGCGATTTTCCCCAGGCTCCCCGAGCCGGCAAAGACGAGGGCATCGGCGACAGGAGGATAAAACCGATGATTCAGGCCGGTCGAGAGTCGCAATCGCAGCTCATCCGCCCGCAGTGCGAGCATCCGAGCATCTTCGGGGCGAATGGCGAGAGGCTTCTCGCAGAGCACGTGTTTCCCCGCCTCAAGCGCGGCAAGTGCTTGAGAGAAATGGTCGGCAGGCGGCGTGGCGACGATTACCGCGTCGATGTCCGAGCGTTCCATCGCGACGAGTTCGTCGGTAACCGCCTCGACCCCTAAGCGGCGGGCGACCGCTTCGGCTTTAGAGGCATCTCGATCATGAACGGCCACGAGCCGCGCCCCGCGCGCGGCTTTCACAGCCGCCGCGCGTCGGGCTCCCAGGAAGCCCGCGCCTATTACGAGAAAACCTAACGATCGTCCCTGTGTCCGCACGTTCGGCCCCTCCTCACGAGGATCAAGTCAAGTCGATCGCATTCGAGAACTCCGAGTCTCAAGACGGCTCAACTCTCCATGCTCTTCCTTCTCGGCTCTCGATCCTCGACTCCCGATTTTTGAAACGGGATCGATCTTCATCCAGTAGCCCACTGCCTCGCCGATTGCCCAGGCCGTCGACAATAATGCCAGGCTGGGCAACGCGGGCACCCACGGCATCATATCAATAAAATTCGATCTCATGACCGCGATCATACGATGGAAAATCAAAGCGGGAACCATCGGGGAAAGCGCGGTTCTCAATGCGCGTTCGATGGTCGTCATCGCGGAGCCTCGTGAAGCGCCGTAGATCGCCGCGTGTCGCAGTCGCTGTCGGAGACTAACAAGAAGCCGACTTCCACCTTGATAGATTACGCTGGCGTTTTCGGCCATCGCCAGGTGATCGCCTTGAAGCCGCAACGCGCGATGGATGTCGATTTCCCAGAAACCACGATCGATCAACTCACGATGCTTTTCGAGCCGCTCACGGCGATATACCGCATTGTCTCCCGGGGGCTCCGCATCCGAAAGCGAAGGTTTGTAGTAATTCACATAGCGAAGGAGATAAATCGCTCGATCCGTGGGACTGAGCTTTGCGGCCGGCATGATCGGCCCACCGACTCCCGCCGCGTCGGTCGTTTGCAGGCGGTCGAGCATGGCGTCGAGCCAGCGGGGTTCGGGGATCATGGCCGTCGTCGAGAATCCCACGATTTCGGCGTCGGTCGCGCGAAAGCCGTCGCGCCAGAGTTCGGGGGCGAGCATTCCCGGTGTTCGTCTCAGGATGCGAACGTTTCGCCCGCTCTCGAGCGGATCAAGGATGCACCCGTCACGAGATGCGTCGACTAGGATCACTTCGCCACGGCCGGCGACCTCATCGGCAAACCTGGAAAGACTTGGCCTCGGGTCGATTGCCGAGTCGTTCGAGGCCACGATGATCGCGACGCGCATCTTCAACGGCCCACCATGCTTTCCGAGCGCGCTTGTGTCATGGAAAAATGAGGCGTTGGAAATCTGTTTTTGGAGAGTCGTGGCCAGTGCTTCTGAACATGGTAGTTCGAATGAGGCACGCACGGGCGACGTACCGAGGCAATCGGGTCGCCGAGAATTTGAATGCAGTCAAGGTCGATCGTGCCCAGGCCGGCCTGCTCGGCATAGTGCAAATAGCCGATCGATCGGGGGTCGAACCCCATCACGGCCGCGGCGACGGCGTCCACGGCCACGGCGTCGGTCCCGGCAATCACGGTCCCGATCTTGATCGGCGTACCGTGCCGAGGCCCTTCGCGGTGCATCGCCATAAATCCGTCCACTACCGCGATGTGTGGCTTCGTTATCCTCGCGAGGGCCACGAGGTTGGAATTCATTGCCTCGACGGATCGTAAATAACCGAGTTCGGTGGCGGTCAGAGCGTGGAAGGGGTCGCCGTTGGTTCGCCATTCTTTCAACGCGTTTCCGGCGTTTTTCAGTCGTCCAAGCGTTCGCGTCAACGTGTTGACCGCGATGTTGTCTTGCTTCAAAAACTCAACAACCAGCTTCCGCCATCCTGAGTATCCATTGCCACCCCCCGCGTATCCGTGCATCATCACTCGGTCAGATGGGTGAATACTCGAAAGCATGTTTTTAAGACTGAGAGTCAGGATCGACGTGACGTGCGTTTTCGCCATCGCGAGCGAGACCCGGCATTCCGAATCCGTCACCGTTTTCGAGACCCGCGCGACGCGAACGGTGCCGTCCAATCCGGTCAGTTCGAGCGGCTCCCAGCGTGATTCTTCTCGGTTTAGGTCAAAGAACCGCACGGCCCTCCCTTCGGCTTCGCGACGAAGTCCGAAGCGTGTGAACCCTGA
>JAYVYS010000240.1:0-4365 GCA_043784005.1 Isosphaeraceae bacterium | reverse complement strand
GGAAGGATCTCAACGACGGTGGCACCGAGGCGAGCCGCGATCGCGAGATCCACGGAAAGTCCGCCAGGGACAAACCCGTAAGTGACCATGGTTCCCAACGGCCGCTTTATCACCATGAAGCGAATGTCCTTGCGTCAGGGAAAGAGATACCCTATTGTCGCCGGGCCATCCGTCGGTCATGATAGCCCGTCGGCTCCAATCTTCGCCCACCCCAAGGACGCGACGGAACCGTTCGTTAATTGGTCCGGATCACAACGACCGGAGCATGCCGTCACGGCGATTGACCCCAAAGTCGCGATCGGTTTCGCACTCGCCCTGCGTGTTTGTTTGGTTAAGGATCTTGTCGAATGCCGCCCGTCGCCCTGGTCGATCCCTCCACGATTGATACTTCTCAGATCATGGCGGACCTCGAAGGGATCCGGCTCGGTAACCCGCAGCGGTTCGAGATGGAGCAACTGACCGCGATCGTCCGAATCGACCCTCGCGAACATCTGATCATCGGCTACAAAGATGTCCGTCACGACGAGTTTTGGGTGCGTGGGCACATGCCTGGATTTCCGTTGATGCCGGGCGTATTAATGTGCGAGTGCGCTGCGCAACTCGCTAGCTATTATTGCTATTATATCAAGATCATCGAGGATGGCTTTCTCGGATTCGGCGGGATGGAAGATGTCCGATTTCGCGGGAAAGTCCAGCCCGGTGATCGGCTCGTGCTTGTCTCCAAGGCGGCGAAAGTCAACCGTCGCCAGACTGTTTTCGAGACCCAGGGATTTGTCGGTACCAACATGGTTTTCCACGGAAAAATCATCGGGGTTCCTCTCACGACCTCCACCGACCAAGCGCGCAAGGCCCCTCGTGGCGCCGAAGTTTGACCGGAACCGCCCCGACCATGTGCGAACCTCACTCGCCCCGTCCGAAGGTCGACACTCGTCCTTACCTACTCGACTTAACTGGCATCGAAGGCCCGCTCGCCTGGCCGATTTTCTTTGGCAACGATCATCCTGTCGCCGTTGAGGTCGGATCGGGAAAAGGTCTCTTCCTTCAGAATGCCGCTTTCGCACACCCGGAGATGAACTTCGTCGGCGTTGAACTCGCGAAAAAATATGCGAGGAAGGCCGCCGAAAGGGTCGCGAAGCGCGCGTTAACGAACGTGAAGGTCTTGCCGGGAGATGCGCGGCTTTTCCTCGCCAAGTTCGTCCCCGGTACGAGCCTTGCGGAGGTCCATGTCTATTTTCCTGATCCCTGGTGGAAGGCGCGACACAAAAAACGCCGAGTGTTCGCAGAGCCGCTGATGAAGGATATCGAGCGAACCTTAAAACCGGGAGGATCATTATGGATCGCGACCGATGTCGAAGAATACTTCGGAGTTATCCGAGACCTTGTGAGCGAGCATACACGCTTCACCTGGCAAGAACTCGCCGAGCCAAAGGACCCCGAACACGAGCTTGATTATCTCACCAATTTTGAGAGAAAATACCGGATCGAAGGGCGACCCATTTATCGGGCACATTACCTTTTCGAAGGCTGAAACCGGCGTAGCTTGAGCGAGTCGAGATCCTCAGCCTGACCAACCGGTTGGATTCCAGCGGCTTACTCACGGATTGCAGAGAGCTGTTTGAGATTTGCGAACCGCTAGTAAACGGCTTTAACCCGGCAGAGCCACAACAGCTTCAGACGCGATGCTGGTCTCGTACGCACGCTTACTACCGGCGTTGTTGCCGCGAGTGGGTCCGCTTACGTCGATCTCGTAGAGCCGTTGCCCCGCTGGCGACGGATAGTCACCCGTGATGCACGCCCGGCAGAGTCGATCGGGCGAGAGGCTCACGGCTCGGGCGATCGCCTCAAGCGGTAGGTAACGAAGGCTGTCAGCCCCAAGCTCTTTCGCCATCTTTGCCTGGGCTTCTTCCGAAACGCCTCCATTTGGGAGGTCGACAAATTTTGTCGCGAACAGCTCGTCGCGACTTGACATGTCGATGCCGTAGTAGCACGGCGCGATGATCGGCGGGCAGGCGATCCGGAGATGGATCTCGCGAGCACCACCGCGATCCCTGATCTCATGGACAAGTGCCCTCATTGTCGTCGATCTGACGATACTGTCTTCAACGAGCAACACGCGTTTGCCGTGCAAGACTTCGAGTAGAGGTGTGTACTTGAGACGGGCCTTGGCTCCGCGGTCGGCCGTTCCCTCGATGAAAGTCCTTCCCACGTAACGATTTCGGATTACGCCTTCCACCGACGGCAGCCTTAGATGGAACGCCATCGAGTCCGCGGCCGCCTTGGCGGTGTCGGGAACGGGGACGACGATCGTATCCGCGTCGAGCGGGACGGTTTCCAGCCTCGCCAGCTCTTTTCCAAGCGCCGCGCGAGTCAGGTAGACGGAACGATCGTCCAAGGTACTGGCCACATTGGCGAAATAGATCCATTCAAAGAAGCAATGAGCTTGTTTCGGAGAATGCGCGTAGCGTTCGATACGAAGACCTTGGGAATTGGCCACCGCCAGTGTGCCCGGTTCGAGGGAGTGAATTCCTTTGAACCCGAGGTTTGACAAGGGAACACTCTCGCTCGCGGCGGCAAACAACGGACCATCCTCGGCGATACAGAGCGGCCGGAAACCGAGCGGGTCGCGGGCCACGACAAGGTCACCACTGGCGGTGAGCAACACCACGTTATAGGCCCCGTCGAACTTCTCCGAGAGCCTACTGAAGACCCCTCTCCAGTCGATCTCCATGCCTTCTCCCTGAAGCTCGTAGCTTAGGGCGTGCATGAGAATCTCGGTGTCGGTATCACGCTTGAGGTGATAGTCACCCTGCTCAAGTAATTCGCGTTTGAGATCTTGATAATTCGCGAGTTGGCCATTGAACGCGACGGCGAACCATTTCGTTTTTCGACCGTGATCGCGCTCAAAAGGCTGCGCGTATTGCCGATCCGCCGCGCCGCAGGTCGCATAGCGGACGTGTCCGATCGCCGCGGGACCATCGAGCCCGCGCATGATTCCTTCAAACTTCGCCTTGTGATTCAGGCGAAACGCCTCCGCGACCATGCCAAGCTCTTTGTGTGTCTTGATCAGAGCGGTTCGCGAGGGGTTGTAACTGCTCATCCCGGCGGCGAGTTGACCACGATTCTGCATGTCGAGCAGCATCCGAGGCACAAGCCTCGCGACGCTGTTGGGGTCGCCCGGTACTGGCGTGAGCCGGGATACACCCTTACCCGAGGCGTGGTAGACAGCCGCCACGCCGCACTCGTGGTTTAATTCGCCCATGAGCAAAAGTCCCCAAAGGTCCGGGAGATTCGGAAATCGGTTGCAAACAACCCGGAGGGAAGGAGGGAGGCCAATCAAGCGCGGCCATTCCAGTACCAGAATGGTTCGCCTAGGCCGCTTTGCAAAACCCATTATAATGCCCATGAGGCCTACCGACAACCTTCACGAACGGCGCGTTGGACTTCCAGAGTCCGAACGGTTCGGTCGTGTCGGTCCCGTCGACGGGGTAACGGGGACTCAAATAATAGGGTCGTGAAGCTCCAGATTCCTGCCGATCTATCCATGTTTTCGATCCGACCTACTCAGGAGGGGCTGAGGATGGCGATGGTCCGTGACCTGGTCCGCGACGAAGTCGTGGTTTCCGCCCAGACCTGGGTTGTCAAGGTGGGGACAAGCGTCCTCACCGGCCCCGACGGTGTGCTTGACCCGGCACGTGTCGGCCATCTGGCCGAAGAAATCTGCGCGGTGATGGACAGTGGCCGAAGAGTCGCGTTAGTCAGCTCGGGAGCCGTAGGTGCCGGTATCGGTCGACTTGGGCTGGGACGTCGTCCGGACAACCTACCTCAGTTACAGGCCGCGGCCGCCGTCGGCCAGGCGTACTTGATCCGCGCCTACGACGATTGTCTAAGGAAACACGGCAGGCACGCCGCGCAACTCTTGCTCACGCACGAAGACTTCGACAGCCGCCCCCGCTATCTCAACGTGCGGAATACATTGACAGCGCTCTTTGAATACAACGCCGTTCCGGTGATCAATGAAAACGACACCATCAGTGTCGACGAGATCAAGTTCGGTGATAACGACCGACTCGCCGCGATGGTGACGAACCTGCTCCAGGCTCCACTCCTCGTGATTCTCAGCGTCGTTGACGGGCTATGCAAGGGTGATCCTGGACCCTCGGGCGAGGGAGAGGTGCTGCCTCTGGTCTCGATCCTCGACGACGAAGTGCTCGGGCTCGCGGGCGACAGCAAGAGCACACTCGGGACGGGCGGGATGCGGAGCAAACTTCAAGCGGCGCGGCTTGTCACGCAGGCGGGCGGCTCGGTGATCATCGCCTCCGGCAAAAAACATCAACCCCTGACACGAATTCTCGCCGGTGAGTCCGT
>JAYVYS010000239.1:0-5577 GCA_043784005.1 Isosphaeraceae bacterium | reverse complement strand
CGTGTGTTCGAGGAAGAGCTTGGCAGCCGATTTCCGTTCGTGCAACAACTTGTCGAGCATTGTTCCGATTTCCGCGGGAAGCGGCTTCGCCCCGCCTTGGTGCTTTTGAGCGGACAGGCGTGCGGGGGACTCTCGGTCGACCATCCGGTCCTCGCGGCCGTGGTCGAAATGATTCACACCGCGACGCTCGTGCATGACGATATTCTCGACGACTCGGTGATCAGGCGACACGCCGCGACGGTCAATGCGGAGTGGGGTAACGAGACCGCCGTGCTTTTGGGAGATTATCTCTTCACGCACGCCTTTCACCTCGCTGCCTCGCTCGAATCGACCTTGGCCTGCCGCTGGATTGGGCGTGCGACCAATCTGGTTTGCGAAGGCGAGATGCAGCAGGTACACAATCGCGGGAACGCGGAACTTTCCGAGGCCGATTACTTCACGATCATTCGCGGCAAGACGGCCGAACTGACGGCGGTTTCCTGCCGGCTTGGTGCCCATTACGCGGGCGCTTCTCCGACGGTGGTCGATGCGATGGAGGGTTACGGGCGCGACCTGGGCGTCGCCTTTCAAATCGCGGACGACGTCCTGGATATCTGGGGAGAAGAGCACGCGACGGGCAAGAGTCTCGGGACCGACCTTGAGAAGCAAAAACTCACGCTCCCTGTGATTCACCTCCTGGCAACCGCTGGATCGACGACGGTTTCGTCGGTGAAACGACTCTTTGCCGAAGCGAATCCCGAGAGCCGGGACGAGTTGCGGCCCTACCTTGAGTCTTCGGGATCGCTCGATTACGCTTGGGATCGAGCCAAGCAATTCGCGGCGTCCGCAGCGTTCGCACTCGATATCCTCGCGGATAGTTCCGCGAAATCCACCCTCCGCAACTTAGCGACGTACGTTGTTCGACGTTCGTCGTAACCTCCGAATGCGACGGATCTGTTTGTCGTAACCTTCCCAAGGACGGCGGTTTACATTAGCGTGCACTTTCGCTGGTATTCGCATCTTCGGGAATGTGGATCTCCTTAAAATGGGAAAACTTTGCGGTTTCGGGAGATCGCCGCTTCCCGGATGAGGGGGGGTGTGCTAGACTTCCTCCATGAAGAGCAAAGACCGCGCGTTTACTCAAAAACTGAAAGACAAGTTGCTGACCGAGATGGCCCGCAAGGGGCTTAATGGGCAAAAACTCGCCCAGAAGTCAAAAGTCAGTGACTCGGAAATTTCGCGGATTCTCTCCGGGCAATCGACGCCCGGGCTCGAGAATGCGTCCCGTCTCGCGAGAGCCGTCGGGGTGTCGGTTGATTACCTGGCCGACGACGCGCTCGAAGCTGATCCCCTATGCGCTTCGGACCCACTTTCAGCGGACGAACGGCGCGTGCTCGACCTGGTTGGCCAAGTCGGACTGACCAAGGCGTTGATCCTGCTCGAAAACATCCGGTACATCGGATTCGAGACATCAATGCAGCGGTTGCTAGTCACAAGCAAGCCTATTATTGAGCCCGAACGCGAGGAAGAGCCCCGCCCCATGACGCCTGCGGCACTCATGACCGCCGCGCCGGCGATCCGGTCGGGAACGGCGTGATGCGGCTGATCTCTGATCCGACTTGGATTGCCTCATAGACCCGCCCTGACCGGGCGTTTAATAAAACAGATCCAGAGACCTCGTCGGCTCGGAATGGCCTGGTAATCTTCTTTGGTAAATCGACTTTAATGGGTGATACCACCGCACGAATGCAATCCCGGCGATCACGACCGGTGTACATCGTCGTACTCAAATCTAAAACTGCTTCCGCTGCCGGCTCGAAGGAATGCGCAAGGTCCGCCGATATTTCGTCACGGTCCGTCTCGCGACCGGAAATCCGTGGCTACTAAGCGCCTCCACAATTTCTTCGTCAGAGAGCGGGTTCGACTTTTCTTCCTTGCCGATGATTTCCAACAGCTTTTGTTTGATGGTGTCCCAGGCCACTTCCTCGCCGTCGGTCGTTGTGGTGCCGCCGCCGAAGAAGCGTTTGAGAGAGTAGATGCCCCTGGGTGTCTGCACCCATTTGTCGTCCACAGCACGACTGACGGTGGTCACATGCACATGAACGCGGTCGGCGATCTGCTGCATCTTTAAAGGCTCAATTGCTTCAGGACCCTTGTCGAGGAAGTCCTTCTGATGTTCGATAATGGCGCGCGCGACTTTAAGTAAAGTGTTGCGCCTTTGCTCGATCGACTCAATCAGCCAACGGGCGGACTGGATTCGCTTCTGAATGAAGTCGCGGGCGGCCGCATCGGTTTGCTTGTTTTTAAGCTGCTTTTGATAGTAGCGGGAGATCGAAAGTTGGGGCGTATGCTCGTCAACCAGGCGAACGACATAGTCGCCGTGCTCATCGGGTTCGACGATCAGATCGGGAATGACATGCTGCGCGTTTTCCGGCTGGAAGCGGGCACCCGGCTTGGGGTTGAGACGACGGAAATGCTCGATTGCTTCCTTGATCTGATCGATCGTGATGCCGGTTTTCTTCTCAATCGCTGGCAGACGGTTTTGGGCCAGATCATCAATGTGATTGGAGATCAGGACGTGCAGGATATCGCCGCCTGGGGTGTCGGGCGTGAGCTGCAAGAGCAGGCACTCGCGGAGATTACGCGCACCAACACCTGGCGGATCAAGCTTCTGGACCAGTCCGAGCGCTTCTTCGGCTTGGGCGAGTGCGGCGTCACCCCCGAAGTCGCGAATGACTGTGGAGAGATCGGTGTTCAGATATCCGTTGTCGTCAAGGTTGTAAATGATGTATTCGGACAGCGCGCGAACTGTGGGGTCAGAGTCAAAAAAGCTAAGCTGATCGGCAAGGTCGTCCTGAAGCGACCGCGGCCTTGACGCCATGTTCTGCATCGCGTCGTGCTTGCGGTCAGCTTCTTCGCTCAACCCGGCGCGACTCATTCGGTGGCCTTCACCGTATGACTCGTTCCAGTCGTTATCGCTGGGGATGTCGAAATCCAAGGGTTCGGATTCTGGTTCGGCCACCGCGGTTATCGTCTCTTCCCCTTCCGAGTCGCCTTCGGAGGGACTCGATTCGCGGAGGTCAATCAGTACGGGGTTCTCACTCAGTTCCTGGTCAATCCGTTCTTGCAATGCCATCAACGGCAATTGCAGGATTTCCATCGATTGGATCATGCGGGGCGCCATTCTCAGGCGCATATCCGTCCGCATTTGCTGGGAGGTGTCGAGACGCATGGTCCTCACTTCCGCCGCAGTGACTGCAAGATGGCTAGAACCCGTTCAATCCATCGCGAAATCGCTTGAAACCGGGCGAGTTCACACTCATATACTCGAAAAGTGCTTCGGCAACACCGCCCCAACGGTTATGCAATCTCAATGCCACAGCCGAAGCTTTCGTGTTACTCAACCTAAACGAAAGAGTCCGATGGCCGTGACAAGGTTACTTTGCAATACTTCCTCTCAAAACCGCTGACGTCCACTAAGGGCATCAGCGAGCATTTCACGGTTAGCGAATTCGAGAACGCTTCCTGACGCGAGTCCACGAGCGAGCCGGGTGATTGTCACTCCCGACTCGGCAAGCCGGTTCGCCACGAGCAAGGCGGTACCGTCGCCTTCGAGATTCGGGTTGGTCGCCAAGATTAGCTCGCGGATGGAACCCTCGCCAACCCTGGCCTCTAAACCATCAAGTGTCAAATTGTCTGGTCCCATTCCTTGCAGTGGTGCCAGTCGACCGAGCAGAACGTGGTACACACCTTGGTAAGTTCCCGCGCGCTCCAGTGCCATCAGATCGCGAGGCTGCTCGACCACGCAAACCAAGCTGGAGTCTCGCTTGGGATCACGGCAGACGGTACAGAGTGGCGAGTCGGATTCCGTTAAATTGTAGCAGGTTGAGCAGTGACGAACTCGTTCCTTGACATCACGAATCGCTTCAGCAAGGGCAAGGGCTTCTTCAGGCGGACACTTGAGGATGTGGTGGGCGAGTCGCTCAGCGGTCTTCTCGCCGATGCCGGGAAGGCGTCCCAGAGCTTCGGAGAGCCTGTCGAGCGCCACGGAGTATCCCGAGGCAGCCATCTCTCAAGACCCTCCGCCGCCCGGGCCGAAGCCAGGGAAGTTTGATAAACCAGGAAGTGGAAGGCCTCCCGCGAGCAACTGAAACGATTGAGCCGCAGCTTCTCGTGCCTTCGTCATCGCCTGGTTCACCGCCCCGGTGACAAGATCCTCGAGAAGCTCGGCGTCGCCATCGGTCAGAAGCTTCGGGTCGATCCGGACTGACAGTAACTCTAGTCGCCCGTTGGCTTTCGCCGTGACCACGCCACCGCCGGAGGTTCCTTCCACGATGATCTGGCCGAGAGATTCCGTCGCTTTTTGGACGGTCTCCTGAATCTTTCCGGCATTTCGCATCAGGTCGGCAAGACTACCTAATGAGTTGAACACGTCAATCTTTCTTCAACAATCCGGGCGGGGAGCGTTTTTGGAGCCCGCTCGGGGCTAGCCCTGGCGTCTTTGGTTTGAAGGCCTCGGCTTCAGCGTGCTGGCATGCCGGGAGCTTCCTCATCGTACTCCGTGTGCAAACGTCGAGCCTCGAAAAGTTCAACCACCTTGAGGACCATGGAGTCGGTCGCAAGAATTTCATCCTGAGAACGCAGATTCTCAGAGCGGGATGGAACAGGCGAAGAGACAGCTTCTTCAATGATGCGTTCGAACCGAACCGTGACGGCGCGATGCAACAGCGATTGCAACGCCTTCTCGATTCTGGCACGCGCCTCAGGTGTGTCACACTTCTCCGACACCATACTGTAACCTGCCGGAACACGGATTACCAGAATGTTTGGCCTCGAAGTTGCGAGATAAGCCGAAAGTCTGTCTGCGTATGGCATAAGGTGAACAGCAAGTCCCAGGCCAACCTTTTTGACGCACGTGGGCCAGATCTCGCGAACGGCGTCGAGGTCGAGTTGCGGAAGCGGAGGAGCAGCCTGAAGAGATGGTGATTCCAGAGTAGGCACGATCGGAGAAGCCGCGAGTGAGGTCGAGTCAGCCGCGAGTACGGGTATCGTGGAACCGGTATCAGTGGTAGAGCGTTCAGCGGACGTCAGCTTTTTTTTTAGGGCGCTCATCGGCGACGCTTGGGATGGCTCGCCGGGTGTGGGACGAGGCCCTGCCGATGCGGGCAATGTTGTCGAGCTACCTACCGAGGTGGGGGACGGGGCTCCCTGGTCGATCGAGGATAAGCTGCTGATCAACTCGCCAAGCTCTCGGAAGTTTTCCAAGCGAGCCACGCGAACGAGGGCGAGTTCGACAATCAACCGCCCGTGAGGACTTCCACGCAGCCGGGCACGCGCCTCGGCCAGGATCTGGAGCGCGGCGAGAAGGGTATCGAGCGGCCAACGCGCGTTCACACTTTCAAGGCGAGGCTTTTGACGAGGTGTCGCGGCCAGCAATACCGAGTCCGCCCCGGCGGCCATCACCATCAGGTCTCTCAGAAATTCGAGCACACCGTTAAGCAGGTCGGTCGGCTGAACGCCCGAACTCACCGCCTGATCGACCGCGCGCAAGGCGGTCGCCGGGTCGTGGTTTGACAGGGCGTCGATGAGGTCGAGAAG
>JAYVYS010000238.1:0-3603 GCA_043784005.1 Isosphaeraceae bacterium | reverse complement strand
AATCCTAACGTCTCCCCTTCGCGCCCACCCATCGGATAAATCTCCTCCGCCAGCGGAACTTCACCCACGACGAGTCGATAGACCGTCCTGCCGGTCCCTTGATAGCGCGAGTCGGAAAGCTCAATCACATAGTCCGAGTCTGCCGGGAGTACCACAATCATGCGGGCGTCCGTCAGCAAACCGGGAGAATCGTCGGCGGACGCGACATACTTTCGTCCCGAAGTGGTCAGGCGGATCGACGGGTCGACTCCGGAACCGATCCGGGCGCAGAGTGCGTCGACAACGATCTTCTGTCCTTTTTTCCCGGAAAACTTGAAGTAATCAACGTCGTTACCAGCCGCTTGCCCTTCCACCACGCACGGAGCGAAAATCGCTTGCGCTTGCTCAAAAGAACTGTTGTCTTCCACCTCCGAGACCTGGACAAGCTGGCCGACCGAGAACAAGAAGGGGTTCGACAAGCCTTCATCCGTGAGAATGCGAATGGGGTAGACCCCGATCGCGGTCGACGGATCGGCGGTCAGTTTGAACTTCCAGGACGACGGCTCGACCCCTTTCTCGACCGCCTCCGCCTTGAAGGAAAAGGGGGCGACTAGCCTGGGGTTGCCTCCCAGGTTCCCACCGTTGAAGTTGACCTCAACCGTCTCTCCCCGCTTCACACCAAATGGCGCGCTTCCGCTGATCTGTGGAGGAGCGGCGATACTCGTCGTGGTCGCGAGAACACAAACCGACGAGACGATCCAACGGACGGCACGATTTCGTGTCATGCTGAGAACTCCTCGTCGCGACCCGGGCAGGCCCAGGTCGGAAAGCTGGCGATAGGTCGCGAACCTCGGCGGTGGCACGTCCAGGAAACACGGCCGGAAGCGGAGGGAATCACGCGGGAGCGCGACGAAACGGCTGGCTTGAACACGTTTTAAGGTCGCACGGCGTCTGAGGTTTGTCAAGGATTCCCCCCGCTTGCGGGAGGATTACAACACGAGAAATATCACGCATGCGTGCAAACTATTGAGAGATCTCGGTACCCGCCTGTCTCGATAGTATCGAAGGAAGAGGTGCTTTCGATCGACCCGAGGGATCAGACTGGCTCATCGGCCTTGGAAACGAACAAACCGCGACGTCTTGAACGACGAGGCGGCGGGATGAGGAACGCGAATCGCGGTGCTTCTCTTCGCTCTTTGGCAATCTGGCGATTCTCTCAATCGAAGCCAACGCCCATTCGGTCGCACTCGGGAACGCGACTCCGGCATGCAAACAGACTCACCGAAAGAATCATTAATGTTCGTTTGGACACATGACCCATGAAGAGTCAGACTTTGAGGGCGTCCCAGGCCTCTTTACTTGATGCACGGCCCTCCCCAAACGAAGCCGAACTCAAACTTTGACGGCATCTTGGGCGTTTTCGCTCGACGCTCGGCCCTCCCCAAACGAAGCCGAACTCAAACTTTGACGGCATCTTGGGCGTTTTCGCTCGACGCTCGGCCCTCCGCAAACGAAGCCGTTTCTCGGTTTCGTTCACATTCAAACCAGCATAACATAAGGCTTCTCAATGAAGGCCAGAGGCATGTCCACTCGATTTCACGCGTTTTCTTTGATCGATCGGTTAAGTTGAACGTCGGAATCTCACTCGACTTTCGTGGCGACGAACCTGACACCTTACGTGCGCGTCCTTGCCTATCGTACACTGCTTTTTTCGATCGCCGAGGGAGCCGAACCACCATGACGTCATCCGCGAGCCGATCCCTCACCAAATCCGTTTGCCCCCTCGACTGCCCCGATACGTGCAGCATGAACATCACGGTCGAGAACGGAGTCGCGATCGACCTTCGCGGGGACCGCGATCATCCGTTCACGCGAGGATTTCTTTGCCAGAAGATGGCGCGATTCCTCGACCGGGTCTACAGTCCCGAGCGACTGCTCACACCGCTCAAGCGAACCGGCCCCAAAGGATCGGGCAAGTTCGAACCCATCGGCTGGGACGAGGCACTCCAGACCATCTCTCAGCGCTTCGACGCGATCGCGCATTCGGTTTATGGCCCCCAAGCGATCCTTCCGTATTCCTATTACGGAACCATGGGCAAGCTCCAATCGAGTAGCCTCGACCGCCGCTTCTTTCACAGGCTCGGCGCTTCCAAGCTCGACAGAACCATCTGTGCCTCCGCAGGCGCCCTCGGGTACGAGTACACCCTCGGCGCGGGCCGACAAGGGGCCGACCCGCTTGGGGTTCCCAAGTGCAAGTTCATTGTGAATTGGGGCTCCAACACCGTCAACACTAACAGCCATCTCTGGAGCCTGATGGTGAAGGCCCGACAGGCCGGCGCGACGATCGTCACGATCGACCCTTACCAAAGCCCCACGGCGCGACGATCCGACTGGCACATCCCGATCCGGCCCGGCACCGATGCGGCGCTCGCACTCGGAATCATGCATGTGATCTTCCGAGATTCTCTCCAAGACCAGGATTACCTCTCAAGGACGACGTTGGGCGCGGATTTGCTTCGCGAGCGTGTTTTGAAGGAGTACGGCCCGGCGCGCGTCTCCACGATCACCGGCCTTGATGTCGCGACGATCGAGACCTTCGCGCGCCGTTATGCCACGGAACGTCCTTCATTAATTCGCGTCAATTACGGCCTTCAGCGCCATTTCGGAGGCGGGATGGCCGTGCGAACAATCGCCTGCCTTCCCGCGATCGTGGGTGCCTGGCGGCACCACGGCGGCGGTGCCTTGCTGTCCACCAGCGGCACTTACGACTTCGCGATGGACCGCCTCACCCGCCCCGACCTCTCGCCCACCGGCACCCGTACGTTGAATATGAACCAACTGGCCGAGGCCCTGGCAGGCGAGTTGCCGGGCCCGCCGATCAAGGCCCTGTACGTCTACAACTGCAACCCCGCAGCCGTTTCACCCGACCAGTCCAAGGTGCTTCGTGGTCTTCTCCGCGACGACTTGTTCACGGTGGTCCATGAGCAGTTTCCCACCGACACCGTGGACTACGCCGATATCGTCCTACCCGCGACGACCCAGCTCGAACATCTCGACATCCACGGCTCATACGGCCACCATTTCGTGATGTTGAACCCTCCCGCGATCGCGCCGATCGGTGAATCTCGATCCAATAACGACGTCTTTCGAGCCCTCGCCGCGCGCTTGAATTTTGAGAAGGAATTTTTCCCGGACGATGAAACTCTGATCCGCGAAGCCCTCGACGGTGGCCCCAACACATCGGGAATCACACTTGAGCGGCTCCAATCCGAGGGCTCGATCCGGCTCAATCTTCCCGAGGAATACACCCCGTTCTCCGAGGGTCGCTTCCCGACGCCTTCCGGAAAATGCGAGTTTTACTCCGAGCGTATGAAGCTCGCCGGGCTCGACCCGCTCCCCACGTATCTACCGCCATTGGAAGACCCCCAAACGCGACCTGAACTTGCCGCCAGGTATCCATTGCAGCTTCTCAGCCCGCCCCGTCCCCAATTCCTCAACTCCACGTTCGCGAATCAAGAGCACCACCGCAAGGCGGCGGGTGTTCCGACGGTCGAACTCGCCGCCGAAGACGCATTCGCTCGCGGTTTGAAAGCCGGCGACTGGGCCGAGGTTTATAATGATCGC
>JAYVYS010000237.1:0-9598 GCA_043784005.1 Isosphaeraceae bacterium | reverse complement strand
CTACTTGCCGCGATGGCGCAGTCGGAGACGAAACGCCTGGTCCTGGCTAGCAGTTTTTCCGTCTATGACTGGAAGACGGCGCGAGGCACGCTTGACGAGTCGACACCAGTGCAAGAAGGCCCGCGCCTCTACGAGCGCGACGGCTATGCGGTTGCGAAAGTCTGGCAGGAACGCGTGGTGCGCAAGACCGTCGCGGAGAAGAATTGGACCCTCACGGTTCTTCGACCGGGGTTCATCTGGGGGCCTGGCAACGCGTATCTCGCCTGCCTCGGCCAGAAATTTGGGAAGGTTCATCTGGTCTTCGGGCCGGGAACCCTGATCCCACTCACCCACGTCGAGAACTGCGCAAAGGCCTTCGGACTAGCGGCCGAACACCCGAGCGCGGCGGGCGAGACGTTCAATATCGTCGATAACGACGACATTCGCGTCTGGCGCTATCTGGGCGATCACCTGCGGCATTCCGGCCAACGTGGATTTCGTCTGCCGATCCCATACACTCTGGCGATGGCCTGCGTCCAACTTTCGCAAGCGACGAGCAAGCTGATTTTTCGAGGGAAAGGAAAGCTGCCGAGCCTTCTCGTCCCCCGAAGGTTCGAAGCCCGGTTCAAACCCTTGAAATTCAGCAATCGAAAACTTCGCGAAACTCTTGGCTGGGAGCCCTCGCTCTCTTATGCCGAAGGTTTGAAACGAACCTACGCCGCCGATCCTAAAGATTCGCCCGTCCCGGTGCCGGCCCATGAATGATGCCGGGTCCGCGACAAGGCCCACGATCGCCTATTTGACAAGCGCTTACGCCAGGGCGAGCGATTCGTTCATCCGCGGCGAGGTCGCACGGCTTCGCGACCTCGGGCACACGGTCCATACCTTCTCGATCCGTCGGAGCGGGCGGGACGAAATGGTGGACGACGACGTCCTCAGCGAGGCCGCAACCACCGAATATTTGCTGGAATCCGGTCCGTTTCGCATGGTCCTGGCGCTCGCTCGCGCCACGCTCCGAACACCGGGTCGCGTCCTCAACGCCTTCCGGCTCGCGGCTCGCACGAGCACGCCCGGTCTCAAAGGAAGGCTCTGGCCTCTCGCCTATTTGCTGGAGGCGGCCTATCTCGCCGAGCGGCTTGACGCGAAAAGCGTCCGTCTACTGCACAATCATATCGGTGAGAACTCGGCGGCGGTTGCGATGCTGGCCTCGGCGCTCTCGACCATCCCTTTCAGCATGACGATCCACGGCCCCGGCGAATTCGACCGGCCGACCTTACTGGCGCTCTCGGAAAAGATAAACAGGTCAGCGTTCACCGTGGCGATCAGTGCGTACGGCCGAAGCCAGCTTTATCGTTGGTCGAACCACGCCGATTGGCGGAAAATCCAGGTCGTTCATTGTGGACTCGACGGCACCTTTCTGAATCAACCGCGCACCCCCGTGCCCCGGGCGAAACGCTTGGTGTGCGTGGGGAGACTCGCCGAACAAAAGGGCCAACTTCTCTTGATCGAGGCGCTCGGGCAACTTGCGGCCGAAGGGGTCCAGGGAGAGCTTGTGATCGTGGGAGACGGCCCGCTTCGTCGTCCGCTTGAGGATCTCACCCGGTCGCTTGGCATCTTGGATCGCGTTCGATTCGCAGGCTGGAAAGGTGCCGCGGCGGTGCGCGAGGAGATTCTCGCGGCCCGCGCCATGGTGTTGCCGAGCTTTGCCGAAGGGCTGCCGGTGGTCTTGATGGAAGCGCTGGCGCTGGGACGTCCCGTGATCAGCACGTATGTCGCGGGGATTCCCGAGTTGGTCGCGCCCGGTGTTTGCGGCTGGCTCGTCCCTCCCGGATCGGTGGCCGCGCTGGCCGATGCGATGCGTGAAGCACTCGACGCCCCCGCCGATCTGCTCGAATGCATGGGAAGAGCCGGAGCCGAACGCACCGCGCGACGACACGACGGCGCGATCGAGGCGGAGAAGCTCTCAACCCTGATGATGGAAACACTTGGTTCCTCGGGCATTCTCGCCAATGCCCCCGTCCCTAACGGCCGCGACGATTCGAACAGGGTCGGTTTCGCAACCACGGTCCGGCCGATTCCCGCCTCTGGTGGAGATGCTTCATGATCATTTCTCAGACCCCTTACCGGGTAAGCTTCGCGGGGGGCGGGACGGACCTTCCGGCTTTCTATCGTCAGGAATTCGGCGCTGTGCTGAGCACCGCGGTCGATCATCATATGTACGTGACGATCCACCGACGATTCGAGCCGACGATCCGCGTCAGTTATTCAAGAACCGAGACCGCTCCCAGTATCGAAGAGGTTCAGCACGACCTCGTCCGCGAGACGATGCGGCTGACCGAGATCGACGAGCCACTGGAGATCACGACGGTCGGCGATGTGCCCGCGGGCACGGGGATGGGCTCCAGCAGCAGTCTGACCGCGGGCCTGCTCAACGCGCTTTATGCCTATCGGGGACAGGTCGTCGGCCGCCATTTTCTGGCTGAGCAAACCTGCAAGATCGAGATCGACATCCTCAAAAACCCGATCGGCCGGCAAGACCAATACGCGGCCGTTTTCGGCGGCTTGAACTACATCCGGTTCAATCCCGACGACACGGTGGATGTCGAGCCCGTCCCGTGCAAGACCGAGACGTTCGAAGAGATGGAACGGCGAACGCTCTTGCTCTACACGGGGCAGACCCGCAACGCCAACGAGATCCTCAAGCAGCAGTCCGAGGGGACCGTCGATCGCATGCCCGTACTCCGGCGGATGCGCGACCTCGCCGACGAGATGCGCAAGACGATTGCGGGAGGTGATCTCGACACCTTCGCCGATCAACTCCACGAGGGCTGGGAACTGAAGAAGTCGCTCGGCTTCGGCATCAGTTTCGAGCAGATCGACCAGTGGTACGAAGCCGCCAGGCGCAATGGCGCGACCGGCGGAAAGCTTCTTGGGGCAGGGGGAGGCGGATTTCTCTTGCTGATGGCTCCCCCGTGGCGACATCGGGCCATCCGGGAAGCACTCGGCCGGCCTCAAGAGTTGCCCTTCAAGATCGCGCGTCACGGCAGTCGCAACATCTTCATTCAGAGCTGAACGGTTCTCGCGGCGACAAACTCAACATCCATGATGTAAGGACCTAACGTTGGCATCTTTCTTGAAACGTAGTCTTTTACCCTTGTATCATAAATTGTCCGAGATCTCATCGCTCCAGAAGCGGGCGGATCGCCTAGTCTGGGGCTCGCGCTTCCGCCGATTCTGCCAGACGAATCCGTGTCCTCTGTTCGGCAGTCGTCCGGGACTCTATGAATCGTTGTTCGTCACCGAGAAACTGGACGGACCCATCGACTACCAGGAGTTCGGCGTCTGGGAGGGTGAATCGATCCGCTGGTGGGTCGAGAGGAATCGCGACGCGGGTTCCACGTTCACCGGGTTCGATAGCTTTGAGGGATTGCCCGAGAACTGGGACGGTATGCCTGAAGGATCATTCTCCACGAAAGGTAAGATCCCGGACATCGCCGATCCTCGCTGTCAGTTCGTCAAGGGGTGGTTCCAGGACACGTTTCCCCCTTGGTTGAAGGACCGAGAAGTGACAGGGCGATTGGTGATCAATCTCGATGCCGACCTCTATGGCTCGTCGCTTCTGGTTTTAGTTCAATCGCTGCCTCGGATGAAAGCCGGAGACATCCTCATTTTCGATGAGTTTTATAGCTACATGCACGAATTTCGCGCGTTCGTCGACGGGCTCTCGGCCTGCGATCGGAAGTTCCAGGCCCTGGGACATACTGAGAATTGGGGGCAGCTCGTGCTCAAGGTGGTGTGACCGCGCCGGATAGTCTCGCCTTTTCCCTTTCCCTCAATCGCCCTGATGTCGACTGCGTCAGGACAAATCAGTCATGGGAAAACAAATGATCTCAGCGACGGTCCCCGACTGGCGGCGCGAAGCCCCCGACCGATTCTGGGACCCCCCGCGCAGGCTCCTCCGCGTCATCCGCCGCTGGCAATCCTGGCGCGATCGTGGTGGGATCTGGAATCGCTTGCGGGTTATCTGGACATTCGAATACCGATTTTGGAGCATCGTAACCGGCTCCGAGATCCCCCTCGAAACGAAAATCGATGGTGGCTTGCTGATTCCCCATCCGAACGGAATCGTCGCCCACGCGTTTTCGGTGATCGGTCCAAACTGCCTGATCTTCCAGCAGGTGACGCTGGGTGTGGGCGGAAAAAAGCCTGGCGCTCCGGTGCTGGGGGGCCATGTGGATGTCGGCGCTGGAGCCAAGATCCTTGGCGGTGTGACCATAGGTGACCATGCCAGGATCGGGGCGAACGCAGTGGTGCTCGACGATGTCCCCGCAGGGGCGACGGCGGTCGGCATCCCCGCGCGAATCCTTTTCTCGGACGCCCACGTGACGACTCCGCAGGATTCTTGAACCTATCGATCGCCGGAGAGTCTGGACCTTGAACCTCGATAGCCCCATGAAATCCACAACCGAAAGACAAGTGAAAGCGATCATCTTGGCGGCGGGCCTGGGAACCCGCTTGCGGCCGTTGACGGATCGCGTCACCAAATGCCTCGTCCCCATCAACGGGCGGCCGTTGCTCGATTACTGGGTGGACAACCTCGCCGCCGCGGGTGTGATCGAATCGCGGGTCAACACGCATTCGCACCCCGAGCAGGTGCGGTTGTACCTTGAAAAAGTCAATGCGTCTGGGCGACTCCAGCTTGCCGAGAGCTTCGAGCCGACACTTCTCGGGTCGGCCGGCACGATCACGGCCAACTCCGACCTCGCCGAGGGCTCGGATGACGTGATCATCGTTTATGCCGACAATTTCAGTGATGTCAACCTCTCACGGATGCTGGCATTTCACCGAGGCCATGGCGACGCATTCACGATGCTCCTTTTCCGCGCGCCTAACCCGCGCGCTTGCGGGATCGCCGAACTTGACGACGACGGCCAAGTCGTCTCGTTCGTGGAAAAGCCCGCCGAGCCAAAGAGCGACCTCGCCAATGGTGGCGTCTATATCGTGACGGCCCGGGCTTATCGCGAGATCGCGGCCATGAAAGCGTTTGACATCGGATTCGAAGTCTTGCCGAAATTCGTCGGCCGGATGCGAGGGTGGCCCCAGGAAGGATATCACCTCGACATCGGCACACACGAGGCACTTGCAAAGGCCCGCCGGGACGCCCCGGAACTGCGAAAGCAGGCCTCTCGCCCTGCAAACCCCGAGGGAAAACCGGCGGTCTTCCTCGACCGTGACGGCACGATCATTGAGTCGGTCCATTATCTTTCCGATCCTCGCGACGTGCGATTGATACCAGGCGCGGCCAGGTCTATCCAGTCGCTTCGCAAGGCCGGGTTCGTATGCGTCGTGGTCACCAACCAATCGGCGATCGGCCGGGGAATGTTCACCGAGGATCAGCTTGTCCTGATCCATGACGAAATGAATCGCCAGCTCGCCGACGAGGGAACCAAGGTCGACGCCATCTATTTTTGCCCTGAAGCCCCCTCCGGCGACGATCGTACCACGATCGAGCACACGGATCGTAAGCCCGGACCTGGAATGCTCTATCGAGCGGCGCATGACCTGAATCTCGATCTCAATGCGTCCTGGATGGTCGGCGACATGATCAGCGACGTCCACGCCGGGCTCAATGCCGGATGCAAGGGAAGCATTCTCGTCCGCACGGGTCTCGGGCTCCGCGAAACCGAGGCACGCGCGGAAATCGAATATCAGGCGACCGACGACATCGCGGCGGCGGCAGAGTTGATTCTAAGGTTGGCAGTCTGAGTGATCGTCTCACCCTGATATGGTTGGCGTAGGCTGGTCCTGTGCCCGAAGGACTTAACACAGAATGCTTTGCGTGAAATATTGGCCTGTTCTAAGTCCGTAGGGCATAGGATTTGCTCCAACCCACAAGAGGGGATGGTTGGCTCAACCTTGCTTGCGGGCCGTTCGAGCCAACCATCCACTCTACACCGATTTGACATTCAGTCATCATTTTTTCGTTATTTCTATAGCTTTTGAGAAACCTGTCGATGAAAATCCTCCTCACAGGCGGTGCCGGCTACATCGGTAGCGCTTGCCTTCGCTGGCTTCTCAAGCACGGCCACGACGCGATCGCCTACGACAATCTTGTGGAGGGGAATCGCGAGGCCGTCCCGGATTCCGACCGGCGATTGATCGTGGGCGACCTCGCCGATCTCGACAAGCTAACGGCCGTCATCGGCGACCACAACGTCGAGGCCATCATTCATCTCGCCGCGGTCGCGTCGGTTCCCGACTCGATCAAGGACCCGGACGGGTATTACACGGTCAACCTTGTCGGCACCAAGAACGTGCTCGACGCGATGCGCAGGACGGGCGTCAACCGAATTGTTTTTAGCAGCACGGCCGCTACTTATGGCTTCACCGCCGTGATGCCGTTGCGTGAGGATTCGCCCCAAACGCCGGAGACTCCTTACGGTTCGACCAAGCTCGCCGCCGAATGGATGATCCGGGAATATGCCAAGGCGTACAACTTTGGCTACGCCGCGCTTCGCTATTTCAACGCCTCGGGCGCTGATCCTGATGGAAATCATGGGGAAGATCGCCGTAACGAAGCCCATTTGATCCCGCTCACGCTTCAAGTCGCGACCGGCAAGCGCGAAAAGCTGCTGATCTGCGGCGGCGACTGGGAAACCCGCGACGGCACCTGCGTGCGAGACTACGTCCATACCGACGACCTCGCCCAGGCCCATCAACTGGCCGTCGAGAATATCGGGCCGGGAGTCGGACGTGCGTACAACCTTGGATCAGGAACCGGAACGACCGTTCTTGAAGTCCTCCACGCATGTGAGGAAGCTGTCGGCAGGCCGATCATGCATGAAATTGTCGGCAGACGACCCGGTGACCCGGCGACCCTGGTCGCGAGCCCTGAGAAGATCGTGAAGGAACTCGGCTGGTCACCGCGCTTTCCCGATGTCCGAGATATCGCCAAGTCCGCCTGGCGCTGGCATCATTCCCATCCGAATGGCTATGGTGAAATCGGCGGGCACTAACCACCTCAAAACCCTCGGCAGGACATACATGACCGAGATGGAGAACGCTCCCGGCACGGAACTCTTGATCCTGATCCCGGTGTTCAACGATTGGCCCGCCTTCGGCAAGCTCTTGACCTTGCTTGAAGGCGTGCTCGATCGTGCCGGGTTGCAGGCGAATGTCCTGGCCGTGGACGATGGTTCAACCCTCTTGGCGGGCAAGGAAACCGCGGCTGGTCCCTTTAAGGCGATCGGGAAAGTCGGCGTGCTCAGGCTCCGGCGCAACCTCGGGCATCAACGCGCGATTGCGATCGGGCTCGCCTATATCGAAGCCCGTACCCTTTGCCGAACGGTCGTCTTAATGGATGGTGACGGCGAAGACGACCCGACGGATGTCCCCCGGCTCGTCGCCAGGCTCGAAACCGAAGGCGGGCAACCCATCGTTTTCGCCGAGCGCACGCGACGGTCGGAGACGTGGTGGTTCCGATTTTTCTATCAGGTCTACAAAGCATCGCACCTTGTGTTGACAGGCGTGGCGGTGCGAGTCGGCAACTTCAGCGTCATTCCTCGTGAGCGTCTCACAAGCTTGGTCGCGGTCTCGGAACTCTGGAACCATTACGCCGCCGCCGTGTTCGCGTCGCGACAGCCCTTCGTCATGGTGCCGACCCGTCGCGCCCATCGACTTGACGGTCGCTCACGTATGAATTTTGTCCGACTCGTAATTCACGGTCTCAGCGCGCTCTCAGTTTTCAGCGACGTGATCGGTGTGCGGCTGATGATCGCGGCGATTCTCATGATCGTGGCGGGATTTGCCGGAATGGCCGCCACCGTAGGCGTCCGACTGATGACCGAGCTGGCCATCCCCGGCTGGGCAACCACCGCGTTCGGCTTGCTGTTCGTATTGCTTCTTCAAGCGGTGACCTTTCTGGTGATCTTCTGTTTCATGATTCTCGCGGGCCGCAACGGGGCGAGCTTTCTGCCGATCCGAGATTACGTGTACTTTGTGGGTCGAGAACAGGTCCTCTATCCGCAGCCTCAGGCCGAGATCCGGTGAACGGAAAGACGTCACATGGACCTCATCGAAGCCAAGAGCCTGGTTCACAATCGACATCCTTGGGAGTCCGCGCGCGCCACGTTCTTCAATCGGTTGATCCTCGGCGCGGTGGAGCGAAACAAACCCGTTCGCATCCTCGACGTCGGATGTGGTGATGCCTGGTTCAGCGCGCAGCTTTTTACGCAACTTCCCACAGGTAGCGAGTTGATTGGCTGGGACATCGCTTTGGATGATTCGCTTTTGCGTCTACACTCCTCGGAGCTTCCCGAGGGCATGACGCTGACGAATCGCGAACCCCTCGGTTCGTTCGATTTTATCCTCTCGATGGACGTTCTCGAACATGTTCGCGACGACCTTGCCATGGTCGTCGATCTGAAGGAACGATTCTTGCGTTCCGGTGGATTCTTCGTGATCAACGTGCCGGCGTGGTTGAGCCTTTTCAGTACGCAGGACCTCGCGCTGAAGCACTACCGTCGTTATAGGCCACGAGAGGGCGAGACCTTGGTGAACGCGGCGGGCCTGACTCTGTTGAAATCGGGTGGCCTGTTTCATGGGCTTCTGGGCATCCGCGTGATTCAGAGGATGTTGTTCTGGAACCATATCGAGCCGCTCGCTGACCCAGAATCGTATAGACATACGGGTGAGCCCGTCGGGCTGGGGGCCTGGAATGCATCGGCCCCGGTCACCGCGTTTGTCACCGGGATGCTCCGGGCAGAGGGGCTGCTCACGCGCGCGGCGGCCGCGGCCCATCTCAAACTTCCAGGCCTGAGCTGGTGGGCATTGTGCGAAAAGCCATAATCGTCGTCCCTTGCTACAATGAAGCGGGGCGGCTCGATCCGACCGGATACCGCCGGTTCCTTGGTGATCCCGGCATCGACCTTTTGTTTGTCAACGACGGTTCGAAAGACAACACTTCCGAGGTGCTTGCCGCGCTTTGTGCCTCGCTGGGGCATCAAGCGGCTTTCATTGATCTTCCGGAAAACGTGGGCAAAGCCGAAGCGGTCCGACAAGGAATGCTTCGCAGTTTTGACGCCGGTGCCGCGTTCACCGGATATTACGATGCCGACCTCGCGACTCCTCCCGAAGAGATGATCCGCATAGTCCGGACCCTGGACGAGCGCGGGGTGGATATGGCGCTTGCCTCGCGTGTTCAACTGCTCGGCACCCGGATCGAGCGCAATCCGTTCCGACACTACCTCGGTCGGGTCTTCGCCACGTTCGCCTCACTGACGGTCAAGATGCCTGTTTACGACACCCAGTGCGGGGCCAAGGCGTTCCGTGTCGGACCGGCGTTGGCAGCGGCGCTCGCAGACCCGTTTCACTCACGGTGGTTCTTCGACGTCGAACTCCTCGGCCGGCTTTATTATGGCTCTCCTTCTGTGGCCGGACTGCCGCTGGAAGCGTTCGTCGAGGTCCCCCTCCTTCATTGGCGAGACGTTCCCGGATCCAAACTCCGCCCGCTCGATTTCCCGAAATCGTTAGTGGAGCTGTTCGGCATCCGTCGTTCGTTGCGCGCCCGGGCGTGGCAAGTCGGCAACGGCGGCGCTACGTCCCCGAGCGGGACATGATC
>JAYVYS010000236.1:0-2462 GCA_043784005.1 Isosphaeraceae bacterium | reverse complement strand
TCAACCGTCCCGAGACCGTTCGCCCGGTCCTGGAGCGTTCGCTGAAGCTTGACCCTAACCAGCCGATGGCGGCCAAGGTTCTTGCGGCGGTCTATTTTTCCTCGAATGAGACCGAACGTGGTTTCGCGATGCTGGAGCGGGCCGTCCGCCTCGAACCGGACGACTTCCGGCCTTGGTTCGCCACAGGCGAAATGGTCCTCAAGTTTCATCTCCCTCCTTCGGACGCGGTCCGCGCTTACAAGCAAGCGCTCCGTCTGAGCCCGGAGCATGTGGAGTCGAGGACGGGGCTGATTGATGCGTTGCTCTCGATGGGATCGACCGCGGAGGCGACTCCACTGCTGGAAGCGGCAATCCGCGAGCAACCCGACGACCCACGAATCCTTGGCCTGGCCGCGCGCCATGCCCACCTTTTGGGTCGGCCCGAGGAGATGGACCGATTCGCCGAACAGACCCTTCACCACGACCCGAACAACGTGGAAGCCAGGGTGCTTCGCGCCCAGTACCTCTACCGGGCCGGCCGCCTGTCGGAAGCCTTGTCTCAGGCTGAGGAAGCCGTCAAGGTCGCGGCGGACGACGTCTCCGCTTTGAACCTTCTCGCCCAGATCGAGGGCTCACTTGGTATGAAGGATCGCTCTGTCGCGACCGCGCTGAGACGCCGAGAGGCACAGAAGCGCGCCGAGCGGATCGGCAAGCTCATGGACGAGATGAAGCAGCGACCCGAAGACCCGGAGCCCCGCTGGCGAATGGGCCAGGTGGCTGCGGAAGGTGGATTGGTATCCCTTGCGGTGGGTAGCTACCGTGCCGCCCTCGCGCTAGACCCTCGATGCAAGCCCGCGCTCGATGGCCTGGCCATCCTCAAGCCTTCGACTGCCGCGCACTGACCTTTCCGGCTGGGCGCAATCGTTTTCGTCCAACGGTATGACCCGCCCGAGACCAGGTCAACATCCCATGGTGATTCCGGACCAGGTTCCCAGCCGCCCGGATAAACCTTCGTCCTTACGCGAAGCGGTCCTGATCTTAAGCGTCGGCCTAACGCTGATTGCCGCGGTCGTCTGGCTGGTCGTCAAGGAGTCGCCCCACTTCGGCGCCCGCGAGCGAGGCGCTTCGGCTCCGGCTTCAGGTCGCCAGCAGCGCGGCCCTTACATTGGTTCACACGTCTGTGGCGAGTGCCATCCTGGGGAGTTGGCTTCTTTTACGCGTTCGGGCCACGCGAATACCCTCCGAGAGGCCGCCCGGCTGCCCTTGGCTCGAAGGCTTGACGGCCGGGTTTTGACCGACCCCGAACACTCTGGCGTCACGTGGACGTATGCCTTAGGGGACGACAAGTTCCAGGTCGAGCGGAAAGAGTTCGAAAAGATACAAAAATTCATCATTGGATACGCCTTTGGGTCAGACCACCATGCAACCACTTTCGTCACGCTCACTGATCCCTCGAAACCGACGGCGATGGAGCACCGGCTGACTCACTACAAGGAAAGCGATTCGCTCGCGATCACACCCGGGCAGAGGGCCGAGCATCCATCGGAGGGAACGACTCTTCTCGGGCGAAATCTCAACCCTGCTGAGACGATGAAGTGTTTCCGATGCCATAGCACGCGCACCTCCGCCGTGGCGGATCAGGGATTTGACGTGAAAGACTTGATCCCCAACGTCTCATGCGAGCGGTGTCATGGCCCGGCGCGGGCGCATGTGGCCGCCGCTCACGCGGGACGGGAGGACCTGTCCATGCCCTTCGGCAATGACAATTGGACTGCGGAATCGCAGTTGAAATTCTGCGGCCAATGCCATCGCCACCCATCAAAAGCGACACCGGGGTTGATCCGTCCCGACAACTCGGCCCTGGCACGATTCCAGCCCGTGGGTTTGTCGCAGTCGAAATGTTACACCCGTGGTGGAGGGAAAATGAGTTGCGTCACGTGCCATGACCCTCATCGCCGAGCCTCATCGGACCGTTCCAGTTACGAAACCTCGTGCCTCAAGTGCCACGAAACCGAGAGCCAAGCCCGTTGCCCCGTCTCGCCTCAAAGCGGTTGCATCGACTGCCACATGCCAAAGGTCGACTCCGGCCAGCGAGTCCTCTTCACGGACCACTGGATCCGCATCCGGCCCAATGCGCACTCCGGTTCGCCTTGAGACGGGGACTTGGCATCGGAGACGCACGGGAAGAAAAAAAAAGGGGACGGAGGGAATTACACCTGGAAAAAAAAAGGGGACGGAAAAAAAAAGGGGACGGAGGGAATTACACGGAAAAAAAAAGGGGACGGAGGGAATTACACCTGCTTTCACTCAGAATAAGTTATAAGTGTCACTCTCACTAACTGTTAGACACTACATGGACACTAATTCGCTCCGTCCCCTTTTCCTCTCCCCGTCCCCTTTTCCTCTCCCTGGGGAGGTTACATGGACGGCGGTTTTACTGTCTTCTACCCCGTGAATTGGAACCCTGCGCCTACTGGTCCTAT